>NZ_QRVW01000005.1:0-110727 GCF_003458855.1 Mitsuokella sp. AF21-1AC | reverse complement strand
ATTCGATAAGATTTATTGGTTTAAATGTGCTTAATAGTTCACATTTAAGTACATTTATCTATATTTTTTAAGGAGGAGTTTTTTGATGTTTACTGTCGATCGTTTAGCAGACCCTTCGTTCTTTGCCGAAAATCGCCTGCCGGCACACAGCGACCACATCGCATATGCCGATGCCATGGAGATGGCCGATGGTGTTTCGAGCCTGCGCCGCAGTCTGAACGGACTCTGGTATTTCCACTATGCGCGCAATCTCGCCGCACGTCCCGAGGGCTTTGAACAGCCGTCGTACGATGTCAGCGGCTGGGAAACGATCCGCGTGCCGGCACATTGGCAGATGGAAGGCCACGGCGTGCCACAGTACACGAACCAGACGTATCCGTGGGATGGCCATGAGGTCGTGCATCCTGGTGAGGTACCGCAGCGCGAGAATCCAGTCGGTTCCTACGTCAAGGATTTCATCCTGCCGCAGGGCTGGGACAATGCCGTGCTTTCCCTGCAGGGTGTGGAGTCGGCTGTCGCCGTCTACCTCAATGGCCAGTACGTTGGCTACAGCGAGGATTCCTTCACGCCGTCGGATTTTGACCTGACGCCGTATCTCAAGCAGGGCACGAACCGCCTGGCCCTGCAGGTCTTCCGCTTCAGCTCGGGCAGCTGGCTCGAGGACCAGGATTTCTGGCGTTTCTCGGGCATCTTCCGCGAGGTCGTGCTCTATACGAAGCCGCAGGTTCATCTTGAAGACCTGCGCGTCACGGCCAAGCCTGTCCACGAGTACCAGGACGGCCAGCTGTTCTTTGACATGAAGTGGAACAGCGGCGATGCACATACGGTGCATGTCGAGCTCTTCGACCCCGAAGGGAAGGCCGTCCTCGACGAGGTGCAGCAGGTCGAAGGCCAGACTTCGTCGTTCGAGGCAGAAATCCAGGATGTCAGACTCTGGAGCGCGGAGGAGCCGCATCTCTACCGCGCCGTCATCACGGTCCGCGATGCGGCAGGCCATCTGCAGGAGGTCATTCCGCAGGACATCGGCTTCCGTGAATTCCGCATGGACGGCACGATCATGAAGCTCAACGGCAAGCGCATCGTCTTCAAGGGCGTGAACCGCCATGAATTCGACTGCTACAGCGGACGCGCCATGGATCCGTCCCTCATTGAGCGCGACATCATCACCATGAAGCAGCACAACATCAATGCCCTGCGCTGCTCACATTACCCCAATTCCAGTTATCTCTATGCGCTCTGTGACCGTTACGGGCTCTACGTCATCGATGAGACGAATCTGGAGACGCATGGCACCTGGATGCGCAACGGCAAGTGTGACATCATCGCCGAGACGCTGCCGAATGACCATGAGGAATGGCAGGACATCATCCTCGACCGTGCAAAATCCATGCTCGAGCGCGACAAGAATCACGCATCCATCCTGATCTGGTCCTGTGGCAACGAGTCGTGCGGCGGCAAGGACCTCTACGTGATGAGCGAGTATTTCCGCCAGGCAGACCCGACGCGCCTCGTGCATTATGAGAATATTTTCTGGGACCGCCGCTACAACGGGACGAGCGATATGGAGAGCCAGATGTATCCGCCTGTCGCTGACATCCGGAAATTCCTCGCCGAGCATCGCGACAAGCCGTTCATCTGCTGCGAGTACACGCATGCGATGGGCAACAGCATCGGCGGCATGCACAAGTATACGGAACTCACGGATGAGGATCCGCTCTATCAGGGCGGCTTCATCTGGGATTTCGTCGACCAGGCCATCTGGCACAAGGACCGTTATGGCAAGGATGCCTATGCATATGGCGGCGACTTCGGCGACCGCCCGAACGACGGCAATTTCAGCGGTGACGGTATCCTGTTTGCAAACCGCAGCCTGACGACGAAGATGCAGGATGTCAAGTTCAACTATCAGAACTTCGATCTCGCTGTTACGGCTGAAGGCGTGACCATCACGAACAAGAGCCTGTTCACGGATACGGCTGCTTACGAGCTGCATCTTGAGATCCTGCTCGATGGCCGCAAGGTCTGGAAGGAGACGATCGCAGCACCTTCCATTGCACCGGGCAGCAAGGGGATGGTTTCCTTTGAGAACCTGCCGCTCACCAATGCCGGCGAGGAGACGATCACGGCCTCGCTCTGCCTCAAGGAGGATACGCTCTGGGCCAAGCGCGGCTTTGAAGTCGCCTTCGGTCAGGGAACCTGGCAGGTCGATGAGATCGAGGTGCCAGATGAGGAGGAGACGGTGGAAGCGACCGATTTTGCCCGCGCAGCGCGCTGCCGTCACTACCAGGCCGATATGGAACTGGAGACGAAGGCGGAGAAGCCGCTGCACATTGTCCACGGTGACATCACGCTCGGCGTCCGCGGCGAAGGCTTCGAGATTCTGTTCTCCAGTGCCTCCGGCAATCTGAGTTCGTACAAATACAATGGTGTGGAACTCGTGGAAGAGCTGCCGAAACCGTCGTTCTGGCGTGCGCCGGTCGATAATGATTACGGCAGCCGCCGCGACTTCATGACGGCGCAGTGGAAGCTTGCAAGCCTCTACCGCCGCTGCGTTAAGAAGGAACTGCTCGATGAGACGGGCAGCTGGCGGGAGTTCGACTGGTTCGGCCAGCTCGGCCAGAAGGAATACGAGGCGAAAAGCCTCTCTGTCCGCTTCACGTATGAACTGGCCACGCAGCCGCTTTCTTCCTGCTGCATCACGTACACGGTCGAAGAGGACGGCGCCATCAGGACAGCACTCGATTACGAGGCCGTCGAGGGCCTGCCGGAAATCCCGGATTTTGCCATGATCTTCACGCTGCCGGCTAATTACGATCAGCTCCGCTTCTACGGTTACGGCCCGCTCGACAATTACGTCGACCGCAGTCAGGGAGCCAAGCTCGGCATCTACGAAACGACGGCAAAGGCAGAAGTGGAGCCGTACCTGCTGCCGCAGGAGACGGGCAATCACGGCGGCATTCGCTGGTTCGAAGCAGTCGACAAGCGCGGCCGCGGCGTGCGCCTCTCGATGGATGAGGAGCCGTTTGAAGCTTCGGCCCTGCCGTACACGGCACACGAGCTTGAGAATGCGCGCCATCCGTACGACCTGCCGGAGGTCCATCACACGTTCCTGCGCGCTTCGCTCGGCCAGTGCGGCGTGGGCGGCGACAATACCTGGGGGGCACCGGTTCTGCCGGAATACACGGTCAAGAATACGTCGAAGCATCTCTCCTTCTACTTCAAGGGAATCTGAGTGTCTCGTGTCCTTTGTTCGGATAGGAAATCCAGAAAGGAAATCAACATGATCCAATACGATGAAAAGACGGGCGTCTTTCACCTGCGCAACGAGCAGATGAGCTATGTGCTGCAGGTGGTGCGCGGCCGCTATCTCATGCACCGCTACTGGGGCAGACCCCTGCGCGCCTTCCGCGACAGCCGTCCATTCCAGCAGATTGACCGAGCGTTCTCGCCGCAGCCGGCGGCCTATGAGAATGAGCGTACGTTCTCGCTCGACGTGCTGCCGCAGGAATATCCATCTTACGGCCACACGGACTACCGCATCCCGGCATATGAAGTGCGCCTCAAGGACGGCACGACGACGACGGAACTCTTCTACAAGAGTTACGAGATCCAGCAGGGCAAGCCTGCTCTTCCCGGCCTGCCGGCCTCGTATGCGGAGGATAACGAAGCCGAGACGCTTCTCATCCATCTCGAGGATTCCAAGGGCAAGCTGGCCGTTTGCCTCTCGTATACGATTTTTGCTGGGACGAATGTCATCGCGCGCAGTACAAAGATCGAGAACAGCGGCACGGAAGCACTGGAGCTCCTGAATGCCGCGAGCTTCGCGCTCGATTTGCCTGATCACGATTACGACCGCATCAACCTCTGGGGCGGCCATGCGTCGGAACGCAATATGGAACGCGTGCCTCTCATGCATGGCATCGAGGAGAGCGCGAGCCGTCGCGGCGCGAGTTCGCATCAGACGTCGCCGTTCCTCGCTCTTTTGCGCAGGGATGCGGGGGAGACGCAGGGTGATGTGTATGGCTTTGCTCTCGTCTGGAGCGGCGAGTTCTCGCTGAAGACCGAGGTCGAGCAGTTCGGCACGACGCGTGTCGTCGGTGGCATCAATCCGTTTGAATTCCGCTGGCATCTGGAGCCCGGCGAATCTTTCCAGACGCCGGAAGCCCTGCTCGTCTACAGCCCGGAGGGCCTGAACGGCATGAGTCAGTCCTTCCATGAGGTCGTGCGTCACCACATCGTGCGCGGCAAGTACCGCGACGTCGTGCGCCCAATCCTCGTCAACAACTGGGAGGCAACGTACTTCGACTTCGATGACGCTAAGATGGACAATCTCGCGGCCTGTGCCAAGGACCTCGGCATCGAGCTCCTCGTGCTCGACGACGGATGGTTCGGCAAGCGCGAGGATGACAATTCCTCGCTGGGCGACTGGGTTGTCAATACCGGGAAGCTCAAGGAAGGCCTGCAGGGGGTGGCCGAGAGTGCGCACAAGCGCGGCCTCAAGTTCGGGCTCTGGTTTGAGCCGGAGATGGTATCGGTGGATTCTGACCTCTACCGCGCGCATCCGGACTGGGGGCTCAAGGCGCCGTCATATCCGGTCAGCTTCGGCCGTCATCAGCTCGTGCTCGACCTCTCGCGCGCGGATGTCCGCGATTACATTGTCGACTCCGTCTGCAAAATTCTTGATACGGCGCCTATCGATTACGTCAAGTGGGACTTCAACCGCCATCTGACGGATGCCTTCTCGGCGAAACTGCCGCCGGAGCGTCAGGGGGAAGTCCGCACGCGCTTCGTGCTCGGCCTCTACGACGTCCTCGAGCGCATCACGCAGTCGCATCCCGATGTCCTCTTTGAGAGTTGTTCGGGGGGCGGCGGCCGCTTCGACGCCGGCATGCTCTACTACATGCCGCAGACCTGGACGAGCGACGACACGGATGCCATCTGCCGCTTTTCCATCCAGAGCGGCACGAGCCTCGTCTTCCCGCCCATCACGATGGGCGCTCACGTCTCCGTGACGCCGAACCATCAGGTCGGCCGCGTCACGCCGATGCAGACGCGTGCATTTGCAGCCATGATGGGCTGCTACGGCTATGAGATGGATATCACGCGCATGAGCGAGGAGGAGAAGGCAGAAGTACGCAGCCACATCGCCCTCTACAAGAAGATCCGTCCGACGATGCAGCTCGGCCGGTTTTACCGTCTGCTGACGCCGTTTTCCGGCACGGGCAATGAGACGGCCTGGGAGTTTGTATCAAGAGATGGGCAGGAAATCGTACTCATCTACTTCAAGACGCTCGCAACGCCGGCGACGGAGCTGCGCACGCTGAAACTTGAGCAGCTCGACGCGGCGGCAGAATACGAAGTGACGTCGTACAGCCCCGCACGGGGACTTTCGCACGATGGCGCCGGCAACAGGAGTCTGAGCCTTGAGGGCAAGTCCTTCTACGGTGATGAACTCATGTACAGCGGCATCGAAGTGCCGAAGATCGACACGGACTTTGCTGCCTACATGTGGGTGTTTGAGCGCAAGTAAGAAGCGGCAGGCAAAGGATGATATACGGCTCCCGGATAAGGCAAGGAAAAACTCTGCCTTATCCGGGAGCCGCTTTTTCTGAGGAAAGCACGGGAATCTTTGTTCCCATGCAGAAATTGCAGCAGGAAAAATCATATTTCATGTATAATATAAGTATTATGACTTTATGGCAGGCAGGGGACCTGCCAAATACAGATGTTAGGGGAATCCATCATGCAGAAAATCAGAAAAGCAGTCATACCGGCTGCAGGCTACGGGACGCGGTTTCTGCCGGCTACGAAGGCGACACCGAAGGAAATGCTGCCGATTGTCGACAAGCCGACCATCCAGTACATCGTCGAGGAGGCGCTCGCGAGCGGCATCGAAGAGATCCTCATCGTCAGTGGTCATGGCAAGCGCGCCATCGAGGACCATTTTGACTCGGCGCCGACGCTCGAGGCAGAGCTCAAGAAGAAAGGGAAGCTCGATCTCCTGAAGATGGTGCAGGATACGGCCAACATCCGCATCCATTACATCCGGCAGCGTTACATGCGCGGCCTTGGCGATGCCATACTTTGCGCCAAGGCATTCATGGGGGATGAGCCCTTTGCCGTGCTCCTCGGCGATGATGTCGTCTACAGCCCGGAGAAGCCGGCGCTCAAGCAGCTCATCGATGTGTATGACAAGACCGGCGGCTCGGTACTCGGCTGCCAGATTGTGCCGGCCGAGAAGGTTTCTTCTTATGGTATTGTCGCAGGGGATGAAACGGAGAATCCGCGGCTGATGCGCGTGCGCGATATGATCGAGAAGCCGAGTCTCGAGGAGGCGCCGAGCCGCATGGCGGTGCTCGGCCGCTATATCATCCGTCCGGAAATCTTTGGTATCCTGGAGCATACGGCACCTGGCAAGGGCGGCGAGATCCAGCTCACGGATGCCTTGAAGGAGCTTGCCCGCCAGCAGGCCGTCTATGCGTATGACTTTGAAGGACAGCGCTACGACCTCGGCGACAAGCTCGGTTTCCTCAAGGCGACGGTGGAGTTTGCGCTGCGCCGCGAGGATCTGGGCGGGCCGTTCCGGAACTATCTCAAGGATCTCGTTGCCAGAATCTGAGGTGTAAAGGTTGCAGAAGAAAAATAAGGCAAATCTGGCGCTGGGCATCAGTGCCGCGGGCTTCCTTGGCACGTTTGCAGCGGGCGGCTCCAGCTTTGCCGTGGGACTCTTTCATCATGGCTTCCTGGCCGCCACGATTGGCGGCCTGGCCGATTGGTTTGCCGTTACGGCACTCTTTCACAAGCCGCTCGGCATTTCCTATCGTACGGATGTCCTGCGCCGCAATCGTCAGCGGCTCATGGATGCCATCGTGACGTTTGCGAGCGAGGATCTCCTGAGCACGCAGAATATCATGAGCGTCATCCGCACACAGGATACGGCCGGGCTGCTCGTCGATTATCTGGAGCATCGCGGCGGGCGCGAGGGCGTCGTCGAGGTGGTCGATGCCGTTGTCCTCAAGATCGTCAATGACCTTGACAGCAAGAGCATCGCGAAAGAACTGGCACCGGCTGTGCGGGAAGGTCTCGGCGGCCTCGCTCTTGAGAACATCCTGCTGGAACTCGTGCGCATGCTCGGCGAGGAACGTCATGCCAAAAGGATCCTGCACAGTGTCCTGAGCATCGGTGAACAGGTCCTGGCATCACCGGCCATGCAGCAGGTCCTGCTCGACAATATCAAGGTCCTGCGCAAGGAATATGAAGGGGAATCCGCCGGCCGTGCGTTCGTGCTTTCGGCCCTGGGCCTTGACGACAAGGAACTCCTGAACATCTTCAATGAAAAGGCCCGTCAGGGCCTTTCGGGGCTCTTGAGCGAGCAGACGGAAAGCTATGGGCGGCTCAAGGCGGGCTTCGAGAGCATGGCTGTGGCGTTCAGCCGGGATGAATCCCTGCGCCATGCCCTTGCGGCATGGAAGGAGCATTGTCTGCAGGAAGTCAATATCGAAGGCCTGTTGGAGCGGTGGATCGATACGAGTCTCAAGGGAGAAAATCCCTTCTGGCTCCCGAGCCTTCACGCCTTCGTGGAAAAGCGCATCGATGATTTTGTTGCTTCAAAAGCTTGGCAGCATCGTTTTGACAAGCTCATGAAGGACTTTCTCGAAAGCGAGCTCACGAAGCACCACGAGCTCATCCCGGGACTCATCCGCGAACGGCTCGATGAGTTCAGCGATGATGATCTCGTGCACTTTGTGGAGGACAAGGTGCAGGATGATCTGCAGATGATCCGCATCAACGGATCCATTGTCGGCTCGCTCGTCGGCATGGGGCTCTATCTCTTGGTCTGGGCTGCAGAAAGGGTGTGGGGCATATGATTGAGCGCATCAAATCGTGGAATCAGGCGGACCGCGTGCTGCTGATGGCTTTTGTGGTCTTTCTCATCGCCCTGTATTGTCATTTGCAGCAGCCGTCTTCCATAGTCGTGTCCGGCTTCCTCTTCTGTGCGGAAGCGGCGCTGGTGGGCGGCATTGCCGACTGGTTTGCCGTCACGGCACTTTTCCGCAAGCCCCTGGGCTTTCCGTATCATACGGCCATCCTGCCGCGCCGCCGCCAGTCCTTCATCAAGGCGTCGGTGACGATGGTGCAGAAAGAATTCTTTTCACGCCGCAAGGTGTTTCATCATCTGGAGCGCCTGCATCTGATGCCGATGCTCATGAAGTGGCTCGGCGAGCCCGATACGCGTGCGAAGGTATCGCATCATCTCTATCATTATGCGCGGGGGTTCCTGCTCCGCAAGGACAGTGAGCAGAAGGCAGCGGAATTCGCTCAGCACATTCGCGCGCATCTCAGCACGATGGAGCCGGAGGATCTTTTTTCCAATGTCGGGCGCTGGCTTCAGAAGAGCGGCCGCGATAAGGAATTCTTGGCGAAAGTAGCCGCATACCTGCGGGAAAAGGCCATGCAGCCGGAAACGGCTCAGGCCATCGAGACGATGCTGGAGCGCTACGAGAAGGAAAAGGCCAAGAGCACGCTGGCTCTGTTTTTGACGGGGCTGGCCGAAGCCATGGATCTCGTCAATCTCGAGGACGCGGCCAAGATCATGCAGAAGCAGCTCGTGGCAATGCTGACCGAGCTCGGCACGAAGGATTCGGATCTGCAGAAGGACATGCTGGCCCTTTTCTATGAGAAGGCCGCTGTTCTCAATGCAGAGCCGGAATTTCATCAGCTCGTGCATGAGCTGCGCGACAGTCTCGTGGCAGAGCTGCCGATTGAAGAGGTCGTGAGCCGTGCTGCCGCGCATATGCGGGAGCATTTCGATGCCGATGCCGCGCGTCAGGTCGATGCCGTTGAGGAGCATCTGCCGGTCCTGCGCAGCCGCCTGGCCATGATTATCGAGGAAGAGTATGACAGGGGCCTGCATCTGATGCAGGAAGATGAGGAGCTGCGCCGCACGGTCGGCCGATTCCTCTACGACCTCATTGCCCGTTCTGCCCTGCATGCCCAGACGCTCGTCGGCGTCATTGTCCGGAGTGTGCTGTCGCGCCTGACGGACGAGCAGCTCAATCATCTCGTTTACGATAA
The DNA here is from genome assembly GCF_003458855.1 of Mitsuokella sp. AF21-1AC. Lineage (NCBI taxonomy): Bacteria > Bacillati > Bacillota > Negativicutes > Selenomonadales > Selenomonadaceae > Mitsuokella > Mitsuokella sp. AF21-1AC. The sequence continues at coordinate 101,652 of NZ_QRVW01000005.1, read as the reverse complement.
GGTCGAGCCGGATCTCCTGTGGATTCGCATGAACGGCTCCATCGTCGGTGCGGGCATCGGCTTGGTTCTTTATTGTCTTTTGCAGCTTGTTTCGTAAAAAATCCTATCTCCCGGGAGCGAAATCGTGCTATACTGAAAGCAGGATGTACGTGTCTTACTTACGGCTCCCGTGAGTATGTGGATTGAAATTGTAACATTGAATAGTATCTGGTGTGAAAGAGGCTGTGGACAAAAAGATTTTATCTTTTGTTCACAGCCTCTTTTCAATGATTGACGGGATGGCAAAGCTGTGGTATCATAAAGAATACCGAATGTGGAGCAGTCCACACTGGCGCATCCTGTGGGATGTGATGCATGTGGGGATGTAAAGGTTTCGACGGGGTATTGAAGCCACAAAGTTCGCAGGCCAATGGTCATGAATGCCTGAAGCTTGACCGCTAAATTCAACTGACGAAGCTGAATACGCATACGCTGCCTGAGCCTAGCTCAGATAGCCCCTCTGGAAGTACGAACCGTCAGCCAACCCGGAGGCTTTAAATAAAGACGGCAGTTTCCTGTTTTGTACAAAACAGGTGGTGGAGAACTCTGAATCCCAGAGTTCCGCTCCTATGATGCCCGCATTCTCGGGCTATTGCGATAATGCTTTGTGATGTGGATGTATTTCGGACAGGAGTTCGATTCTCCTCATCTCCACCATTTAGAACCCATTGCCGCATGGCGGCTTAGATAAGGCTCGGAGTCACTGGCTTCCGGGCCTTTTTTATATCATGGACCTTGTTTTTAGAAGGAGTGTTTTGTTATGGAGGAGCAGCGGCCCATCATCATACAGGGGGCCATGGAAGTGGAAACACAGCACATCATCGAGCAGATGACGGAGGTGCGGGAGGAGCCCTTCGGGCCGTTCCGCTGCGTGCGGGGCCTCTATGAGGGGCGGCCGCTCGTCGTCAGCGAGACGCAGTGGGGCATGGCCAATGCGTCGGCGCTGGCGGCGCTTGCCATCGCACGGTACAAGCCAAAGGCCGTCATCAGTCAGGGCACGGCGGGCGCGCATGATCCGTCGCTCGATGTTTACGATATCGTGCTCGGCGCGCGCACGGCCAATTCCTCGGCCTGGCAGAGCCATTACCGGGCAGCAGGATCGGGCGTGGATTACCGCGGCTTGAAGAAGCTCGGCGTCTTTGCCTGGGATGAGCGGAAGCAGGCCTTTACGCAGGAGGTCTACCATTTCGGCGATGCTGCACTGCTCACGGCTGCGCGTCAGGCTGCTCCTTCCTACCGGCATGGCCGCGTGGTCGAAGGGACGATTACGACCTGTGACAGCTGGAACTGTGAGGTGGACCGCATTGCCTTCCTGCGGGAATTCTACGGTTCCCTGGCGGAGGAGATGGAGGGGGATGCCGTGGCGCAGATCTGCCAGTCCTTTGCCGTGCCGTTCCTGGCCGTGCGCATCATCTCCAACAGCATCCTGCGGAACCAGGACCCCTGGGATCTCGGCACGGGGCCTGCCTGCCAGGACTTCGTGCTCGCCCTTTTGCGCGCCTATTGGCAGTAGGACTCTGGAACGGGACTTTGATTTTGCAAGTTCTATCCCCCTGGGAGGCTTACGGAGTTTATGGATATGACGTATAATGATAAGCGTCAACAATTGTGTCGTAATCATTTTATCGTATCTTGGGGAGATGAAATTCATGCACATTCCGGAAAATTACCTGAGTCCATCGACCTGCGCGGTGCTTGGCGCAGCCATGGTGCCAGTATGGCTCGTGGCCGTCTCGAAGGTGCGCCGTCACGTGCCGCAGGAGAAGCTGCCGCTTCTGGGGATTGCCGCGGCACTCTCATTCCTTGGCATGATGTTCAACGTGCCGCTGCCGGGCGGCACGACGGGGCATGCGGTCGGCGGCACGCTCATTGCCATCTTGTTCGGGCCGTATGCGGCCTGTCTGGCCGTCAGCGTGGCACTTCTCATCCAGGCGCTGTTCTTCGGTGACGGCGGCATCCTGGCGCTCGGTGCCAACTGCTTCAATATGGCATTCCTGCTGCCGTTTAGCGGCTATGCCGTTTATTCGCTGCTGCAAAAACGCCTGACTTCGCCGGGCGGCCGTTACGTGGCGGCGGGCCTCGGCGCCTATGTCGGCATCAATCTGGCGGCTCTTGCTGCAGCCGTCGAGTTTGGCATCCAGCCGCTGCTCTTCACGGATGCGGCGGGACAGGCACTCTACTGCCCGTATCCGCTCTGGATTTCTGTGCCGGCCATGATGATCGGCCATCTGACGCTTTTTGGCCTGGCGGAAGTCGTGTTCACGACGGCCATTCTCTCCTATCTCGTGAAAACGTCGCCGGAGCTTTTCGGTGAGGTGCAGATGAAGACGGGCAAATCCCTGTATGCGCTGCTGACCGGGCTGATCCTCTGCACGCCGCTTGGCTTGCTGGCTGCCGGCACGGCCTGGGGCGAATGGGACCCTGAAGAGCTTGCAGGGCAGGATTTCCTCGGCACGGCACTCGGTTATACGCCGGCCGGCATGGAGCAGGGGTTCTCGTTTGATGCGCTGTTTCCGGATTATGCCGTGGCGGGCCTGCCCGATGCCTTCGGCTATATCCTCTCGGCCGTCATCGGCACGGCGCTTCTGGTGCTGCTCTTCAAGATGGCGGCACCGCTTCTGCGGACGCGTACGGATTACGGTGAATCGGTGTCGAATCACTGAGCCGCAGTATGATTTTTGAATTGCGATAGGTTATGAGGTGTTCTTCATGATGGATTTGCCTGCATGGGCAAAGCGGGAAGAAAACTACAGACCAGACAGGGACCGGGATGCATTCATCTCCCGGTCTCTTTTGCGTCTCCTCGGCGTGCTGCAGGTGCTGCGCGCCCAGGCGGCGCGGGGCCATCACGGCCATGCACCGTTCTGCCTTTTCCTGCTTGTTTTGCTCATCCTGTTCATTGCCACGGCGCGTACATCAGCTTTCCTCTGGCTCGTGCTCGGCGGAGAGCTCGTGTTGCTCTGCTTCCTGCCGGGAGACGTACTGCGCAAGAATCTTCTGGGCGCACTGACGGCGGGGCTGTTGTCGCTGCTGCTCATCCTGCCGGCCCTCCTGCTCTGGGGCGGCGGACCGTATCTTTTGCTTCCCTTCAAGACGGTGCTCTGTGTCATCGCGCTGAACCTCCTGCAGGAATACTTTTCCTGGCACGAGATCACGGGGGCTCTGCGCACCTTCCGCTTGCCTTCCGAAGCTGTATTCATCCTCGATACGACCCTGCGCTACCTCGTCCTGCTCGGCGATCAGGCCGGTGCTTTGCTCACGGCGCTAAAGCTGCGTTCCGTCGGGCACAACCGCCGCAAGCACCAGGCGATGGCCGGCATCATGGGCATCCTCATGCAGCGCTCGCAGCGCATGTCGGTGGAGATGGTCGAAGCCATGCGCTGCCGCGGCTTTACGGGAGAGTACGCGGCTTTGTCAAAGAGCGGGCAGTCATCCTGGCGGGGCCTCTTCGTGCCATTGGTGCTGGTCCTTTTCTATACCTGCTTTTACTTGCGACTGGAGGGATTTCCTTGGTGATGGAACTTGATGATATCTGCTGTGCCTTTGACCGCGAACCGGTGCTGCGCCATGTGAGCTGCCGGGTGGAGAAAGGAGAGACGGTGCTTTTGACGGGGCCGAACGGCTCGGGCAAGACGACCTTGCTGCGCCTGCTGAACGGTCTTGTTTTTCCGGAGATCGGCCATTACCGATTTGAAGGAACGGAAATCACAGCAAAGCGCATGCGCGAGCACCGGTATGCCAAATGGTTCCATCAGCGGCTTGGCTACGTCTGGCAGAACCCCGATGCCCAGCTCTTCTGCGCGAGTGTCGAGGAGGAGCTCGCGTTTGGGCCGCTGCAGATGGGCCTTGCCGATGAAGCGGTGCGCGAGCGCGTCGAGGATGCCATCGCGTATTTCTCGCTTGACGCACTGCGCAGGAAACCGCCGTATTATCTTTCGGGCGGGGAGAAGAAGCGTGTCTCTCTCGCCTCAATCTTCACGATGAATCCGGCCGTCTGGACGCTCGATGAACCGGAGAATTTCCTTGATGCCAGGGGGCAGCAGCAGCTTATCGGCTTCTTGCAGGCGCTGAAGCAGGCGGGCAAGACCATCGTGCTGACCTCGCATCATCCGGCTATCATCCGGAAGCTTGCCGACCGTGAACTGTCCCTTTCGGCAGAGCATGCCCTCATTTCTTCCGCAGCTCCTGAAAGAATGGCATAAAAAAAGCAGTATTTCTCTAGACAAGATTGACACGTTGGTAATATAATGAAGTGCGGAATTGATTCCCCGGCCGCCGGCGGGGGAAATGGATCAGGCAGAACAGAAAGGACGGTGGGGAGAATGGACGATCACCCTAGTACGATAGATCCCAAGCGATATGAATATCCACCGGGGGAAACGACCGTCCGTTCCCGCACCTTATCCTGCTAGTGGAACCCGGCTGCTTTCCTTTCGGAACCGTGGAAAGGAGACTCCCAACCCATGCTGCAAATCTACAAATCCCTGGAGAGCGGCCCTCTCCAGGAGCTGACGCTCAAGACACTTGAAAAAGGGGCTTGGATCAACATCGTCGATCCGACGCCCTATGAGCTCAAGGTCGTCAGCAATCTGACCGAAGTTGACCCCGATTTTCTGCGCTCCGCACTCGATGATGAGGAACGCTCGCATACCGATGTGGAAGAGAACTCGGTCATGGTCCTGACGAATGTGCCGGTCTGCCGCGGCAAGGACAGCTACGATGCCCTGCCGCTCGCCATCATCGTGACGGACGAATACATCATCACCGTCTGCCTCGAAGAAACGCCAGTCATCACGGAATTCAACGAACGCACATCGCGCCTTTTCCGCACGTACAAGAAGACGCGTTTTCTGTTTCAGATCCTGTACAAATCGGCCACGTACTTCCTGCGTTACCTGCGCCAGATCTCGAAGCTTTCCGACGAGATTGAGGACCAGCTGCGCCATGACATGAAGAACAGTGAGATCATGCGCCTGCTGGAACTTCAGAAGGGCCTGACATACTTCAATGCCGCCATCCGCTCGAACGGTGCCGTGCTCGACAAGCTGCTGCGTATGCGCAACAATCAGAGCCTGACGCCAATCCTCAAGGCCTATGAGGAAGATGAGGACCTCCTCGAAGACGTCATCATCGAGAACAAGCAGGCGAAGGAAATGGTCGAGATGTACAGCAAGATTCTCGGGCGTCTCGCCGATACGTTCTCGTCAATCATCTCGAACAATCAGAACCTCGTCATGAAATTCTTGGCGGCGATGACGATCATCCTGGCCATCCCGACGGTTGTCTCGAGTTTTTTCGGCATGAATGTGCCGGTGCCGTTTGCCGACAATGCGCACGGCTTTCTCTATGTCATCTGCATCGCGCTGAGCATCAGCATCGTCAGTGCTTACGTGCTCTGGCACCGCGATATGTTTTGAGGTACGCATATGGTCCTTGCAGAATCGAAGCTGCGGGTCGGCGTCATTTACGGCGACCCTGAAAATAACGAATACGTCTACATGCCGGGCAGCGAGCTCGGTGTCAAAGAACCCCTCTGCGTCTACGAGGCGGAGGGCATGCGGGAAGATGTGGATATGCATGAAGCCCTGCGCCTCATAAGGGTGCGAAGTTTAAAGCCTGCCCGTCATCCCGTCTGGGGAGAGAGTTCCTGCTGAAGGGGCTCTTTTTTTGTATATGAATTCAGGAGGAAGATCATGGAACTGCGAGTCTTGAAATATTTCCTGGCCGTCGCGCGTCACCGCAACATCACGCGGGCGGCGGAGGAGCTCCACCTGACGCAGCCGACGCTCTCACGGCAGCTGCAGGATCTCGAGGCGGAGCTCGGCACGCCGCTCTTTACGCGCGAGAAGCGCCGTATGGAGCTGACGGAAGCCGGCCTCTTCCTCAAGGCGCGCGCCGAGGAGATGACGGCCATCGAGACAAAGACGCTCGACCAGTTCGCCCATCTCGAGGACTTCATCGCGGGCGACGTTTATCTCGGCTGCGGCGAGACACAGGCCGTGCGGCTCGTCGTGCAGGCCCTGACGCCTCTCGGGCGCGCTTATCCGCAGATTCACTTTCACTTCGTCAGCGGCAACGACGAGCAGACTTTCGACGCCCTGCAGAAGGGCGTGCTGGACTTTGGCCTCTTGTGCCAGCAGACGCCGCCGGCGGACTTCGTCTACCGTCAGGTTCCGTTTGACGACGAATGGGGACTCTACCTGCGCAGAGACCATCCGTTGGCGCAGAAGACTGCGATTGCACCATGTGACCTCTACGGGGAGCAGCTGATCATCTCACGCCAGCTCCTGCGCGATCACGTCTTTGCACACTGGCTCGGCAAGGATCCCGAAGAGCTCGACATCCGGGCGACCTACAATCTCGTCTACAACGCCGCCTTCCTCGCCGAGCAGCGCCTGGGGCTCCTGCTGTCCTTCAAAGGCCTGGTTCCCATCGAAGGGCCTGAGCATCCCAATCTGACCTTCCGGCCGTTTGCACCGGCGTTTTCCTCCCACAACTACCTGATCTGGAAGAAAGAGCAGGTCTTCTCGCGCGCCGCCGCCATCGTGCGCGCCCGCCTCGAAGAAGTCTTCGGTTCACATGATTGATGAATGAGTCAATGCCTGGTAGGCATGAAATGGGATTTAAACCAAGCATTGGTAATATAAGCGCCTTTTGCCGTATAATAAAACCAGTTCAAGGAACGTGTTGAAATGGTTTTCAGAAAGCAAGAGGTGCTTTATTATGATAAAAAAACTCTGGAAGAAGATGGCAGCGATGGCCGTGCTTGGCACTGCTTTTGCCCTTGGCGGCCACGCCATGGCAGCAGAGGCAGCGGCGAATCCGGCAGCTGCGGCAAACGAGACGAAGACTGTTGTGGAGCAGAAAGGGGCAGAGAAATTGCATCTGACAAACGAGTGGGATAAGACATTCCCCGAGAGCAAGGAAGTCAATCATCGGAAGGTCACCTTCCACAACCGCTACGGCATCGAGCTCGCGGCGGACCTCTATGAGCCGAAGAACGCCAAGAAGGGCAGCCTTGCGGCCATTGCCGTCAGCGGCCCGTTCGGTGCAGTCAAGGAGCAGGCATCCGGCCTCTACGCACAGGAGCTCGCGAAGCGCGGCTTCCTGACGATTGCCTTTGACCCGTCTTATACGGGTGAGAGCGGCGGCGTGAACGGCGTGCGCAATGTCGCTTCGCCGGATATCAACACGGAGGACTTCTCGGCAGCCGTCGACTTCCTTTTGACTGAAGCGGATGTCAATCCGGAGCGTATCGGCATCCTCGGCATCTGCGGCTTCGGCGGCATGGCTCTCAATGCAGCAGCCATCGACACGCGCATCAAAGCAACTGTAACTTCGACGATGTATGATATGAGCCGCGTGATTGCCAACGGCTACTTCGACTATGAGAAGGATGCGGAGACCATTGCCAGGGAGCGCATGGCAAACCGCAAGGCCCTCAATGCGCAGCGCACGGAAGACTACCGCACGGGCACCTACAAGCGTGCGGGCGGCGTCGTCGACCCGCTGCCGGCCGATGCTCCGCAGTTCGTCAAGGATTACTACGCCTACTACAAGACGAAGCGCGGCTATCATCCGCGTTCCGTGAACTCCAACGAGGGCTGGAACGCGACGAGCGCGCTCTCGTTCATGAACATGCCGCTGCTCTCCTACGCCGGTGAGATTGAGAGTCCCGTTCTCGTCATCCACGGTGAGAAAGCCCATTCGCGCTACTTCAGCGAGGGTGCTTTCAAGAAGCTCAAAGGCACGAACAAAGAGCTTCTGATCATTCCGAGTGCCAACCACACGGACCTCTACGACAATATGGAGAAGATTCCGTTTGACAAGATAACGGCCTTTTACCAGAAATACCTGAAGTGATGGCATTCCCTTGCTCAAAAAAAACCAGCCTGGCGGTGAAAAACGTCAGGCTGGTTTTGTCGTATTTTTGGACGATTGAAAACGGTTTTCTAATTGTCTTTCTTGTGATAAAATAAATGATAAATGAACCGGGAGGTGAAAACGGATGGGAAAACAGAAAGGTCAGGGCATCGTTGAATATGCATTGATATTGGCCTTCGTGGTGAGCGTGGGAGGCCTGCTTTTTGCCAATGTGAACGGGAGTCTGGCAGACTCCATCCGCTCTGTTTTCAGCAATGTCGGTACCCTGCTGGAAGAAGCATCAAAGCAGCCGCTTACGCCGGTCACTACAGCAAAAGACATCATTGAACGGCTTAGGCAGGGAAGGTATGAGGACCTGGCGGATGTGCTTCAGGGGAAACCAGATAAAACGCTGGTGATTTCTTCGGACAGTGCAGAAGGACAGAACCTGGCTCGGAAATTGAATATCCAGACAAAAGAGGGAGATGCCTGGTTTGCCAGAGTCCAAACTGATGGGATAACCGTGTTTTCGTATTACTCGGCAGAGGCCAACAATGGTATGACATACAAGCAGCTGGTAGCGGATTACAATAAAGATTCCAGCAAATATTATCTGCCGGGAATAAAGGACGCTGCTGGGAATAACAATAAATTTGTAATAATTGATGAAGGGTTGTTCAACAATAACGGAAAAAGTGCCGTGGACTCGGGACAGACCTACTTTTCAAATGTCCGGGGCTACGTGGGGCCATCCCCCGGTGGAACAGGACTCATCATCGATCCTACGCCCACGAACAATCTTAAATAGGCTCCGATTGGCGGAGGGAACCCGCTGCGGGAAATCGGAAATCGAAAAAAGGCACATACTGCCATCATATGAATTGCGGTATGTGCTTTTTTGCGTGTCACTCCCAGAACTTTTATTTATCCAGGAATTTTTTCAGGACTCCGCTGACGGTTCCGGCTGTTCGTTTGGCAATCGTTTGTCATCATGACATGGAGCTGCTTAGATTTCCATTAGTAGGGCAGGAATGACCGAGATGAATGCGGTCATATTGCTTTATGTACCAGCAATACGCAAGTATTTGATACCTAGTCAATGAAAAAATCGTTCTTGTCGATACTGCATAATTTGTATATTATATAAACAGATAATAAATACTTGTTAAATATACAAATTGAAGTAAGGAGAGATCCCTATGAAATCATTGCAGTACATCAACGGTATCATCGCGTCAAAGAAAGACATCGGTCTGCTCGTCTTCCGCATCTTGATTGGCCTGGCCTTCATCTGGCACGGCGTGCCAAAGCTCTTGAGCGGTCCGGAAGGCTGGAACGCACTTGGCTCGATGATGGGCGCGCTCGGCATCCATATATTCCCGACGTTCTTCGGCCTGCTCTCTGGCATGGCGGAGACATTCGGCGGGCTCTTCATCCTGCTCGGCCTGTTCTACCGTCCAATGGCCCTCTTCCTCGTCGGCAATCTCATGATGGCGACCTCCATCGAGCTCGCCTCCGGCGCACCGCTTCTTCAGGCCTCGCGTCCGTTTGAGGAAGGCGTATTCTTCCTCGGCGTCATCTTCGCCGGCCCTGGCCGCTACAGCCTCGACTATCTGCTTCACAATGAAGTCGGTGAAGAAGAGCGTAGCTTAATCTGATAGAGGCTGCTGGTAGTTACGATAAAGCCCCGCCTGTTCCATTCCATTGGGACAGGCGGGGCTTTGTAATTCTTTCCGCGCATGTTAGCGCAACGTTATCTCACATTTAAGTCTGTTCGATACGATAGATGCATCAAACGAAGGAGATGATGACGATGATGCAGCGTATCACAGACTTGGACTTTCAGATCCTGCTCTGGATTCAGCAGAACATCCGCGGGGAGGATGCGACGGATTTCTGGGAGTCGATGACGGACCTTGGCAACATGGGCGCCATCTGGATTGCCATTGCACTGGCTCTGTTCATTTACCGCAGGACGCGCCTTTGCGGAGCGACGGCCATGTTGGCCATCGTCATCAACACGTTGGTCGCGAATGTCATCCTGAAGAACTGGGTGGCCCGCCCGCGCCCATTCATCACGCATCCTGAGCTCCATCCGCTCATCCACCTGCCGGCGGACTTCTCGTTCCCGTCCGGCCACACGTCCTGTGCGTTTGCCGTCGCTTTCGTCATCTGCGCGCTGCTGCCGAAGCGCTACAGCATCCCCGCGCTGCTCGTAGCCGCTTTTGTCGGGCTCTCCCGCCTGTACCTCGGCGTCCATTACCCGACCGACGTCCTTGCCGGCGTGCTCATCGGCTTTGGCGCTGCGAAGCTTGCCATCTGGTGCGTCCGGCGCTGCAAAAGGCAATGGCGGCGAGATTCCTGATCCTGCTATACGTAAAAAAAATAACAGATGATTTTCGATAAGTATTTCACAGGAAATGCTTATTTTGCTATGATGGAGAAGATAAAATAACGGAAACAAAGACGAAATGGAGAGCAAGATGAATCGACGGACTTTTATACTGGGGGGATTGGGCGTGCTCGGAGCGGCTGCGGTCGGAGGGGCGGGGTATCTGCACTCCGCGCGCTTTGGGCGGCCATTCCGGCCGGAACGCCTGGCACGCATGCAGGCATCGCCTCATTACATCAATGGGCGCTTTGAATGCCTTGAACCTGTGCGCGTTATGGAGGACGAGAACCAGAATCTCGTGACAGGCTGGCTGAACTATTTGACAGAGGACAAGACGGGCTCGGTGCCGGATGCACCGCTGCCCAGTGCGAAGACGGACCTCTGGGCACAGGACGCGAGCGAGGACTTCGTCGTCTGGATGGGCCATTCGACGTTCTACTTGCAGCTCGCCGGCCGGCGCATCCTCATCGACCCGGTCTTCAGCAGTTATGCCTCGCCGGTGTTTTTCCTCAATCGTGCCTTTTCGGGCAGCAACGTCTACAGGGCGGCGGACATCCCTGCCGTCGACCTCCTGATCATGAGCCACGACCACTGGGACCATCTCGACTATCCGACCATCATGGCGCTCAAGGACAAGATTGGGGAAATCGTCTGCCCCCTGGGCGTCGGGGAGTACTTTGAGGCCTGGGAATTTGACCCCGCGCATCTCCATGAGGAGGACTGGGATACGGACATCGAGGTCTTCCCGGACTTCCACGTCCACGTGCTGCCATCTCAGCACTTTTCCGGACGCCTGCTCGAGCAGAATGCGACGCAGTGGGCCTCCTTTGCCATCGTGACGTCGGAGCACAAGGTCTACTACAGCGGCGACGGCGGCTATGGCGCGCACTTCCGCGCCATCGGCGAGCAGTTCGGCGGCTTTGACCTAGCCCTGATGGAAAATGGCCAGTACGACCGCCGATGGCACCGCATCCACATGCTGCCAGATGAGACAGCGCAGGCGGCAACGGACCTGCGGGCGCGCTATGTCATGCCCGCTCACAATTCAAAGTTTGCGCTGGCCAAGCACACCTGGCAGGCCCCGATGCAGGATCTGACCGCCGCCAGCACAGGAGCTCCGTGGCAGCTCCTGACGCCCGAGATCGGGGATAAGGTCGCCCTGTGGTCGCCAGCCGCCTTCTCAGAGTGGTGGGATACCTGATGTCATACCATACAATTTTTGAATAGCAGATGATTTTCGATAAGCATTTCACATGAAATGCTTATTTTGTTACGATAGAGAAAACAAGGAAATCAAGTGTGCCGCATCTGGCGGCACGGATATACGAGGAAGAAGGAATCATCATGGAAAAACAGACAGCAGGACACAAGGCATTGGGCGATTTTGCACCGCAGTTTGCGGCGCTCAACGACGATGTGCTCTTCGGCGAGGTATGGGCGAGGGAAGCGGAGCTCTCGCCGAAGCTTCGCAGCATCGCGACGGTCTCGGCGCTCGTCGGCAAGGGAACCGCTGGCGATGCACTGCGCTACCATCTGCAGACGGCGCGGCAGCACGGTGTCACGAAAGAGGAGATGGCCGCACTGCTCACGCATCTGGCCTTTTACGCCGGCTGGCCGAACGCCTGGGCGGCGTTCCCCGTGGCCAAGGAAGTCTACGCCGATGCCGCTGATGCAGAGAATCGCGGCGGCTTCTTCGGTCTCGGCGAGCCCAACGATGCCTATGCCAAGTACTTCACGGGCCAGTCGTACCTCAAGGTCCTCTCGAAGAAGGGCGACCCGCTGACCATCTGCAACGTCACGTTCGAGCCGGGCTGCCGCAACTTCTGGCACATCCACCACGCCAAGCAGGGCGGCGGCCAGGTCATCATCTGCGTCGACGGCGAGGGCTGGTATCAGGAAGAGGGCAAAGCGCCGCAGAGCCTGATCCCAGGTGACATCGTCGAGATCCCGGCAGGCGTCAAGCACTGGCACGGTGCCAAGAGAGCGAGCTGGTTCTCCCATCTCGCCTTCGAGATCCCGGGCACGGAGACGAGCAACGAATGGTGCGAGCCCGTAACGGATGGCGAATATCCGCAGGACTGATCATAAAAAGCAACAAAAGAAATTTCCCTCAGGCTGGCGGGGAATTTTCGGCCAAGTAAGAAGATGAATGAGAAAGAAGGATGTATTTTGGCGAAGAAAGCACTCGTCGTCTATTTTTCTTGGACTATACTCACTCCAATGACATAGTATTTACCATCATCATTACGAGGGGGATTTTATATGAATATCCGCAATGTGATTCCGAAAGTGGCAAAAGGGCTGGCAGCTTCCGCTCTTTTGGCGAGTACGGCGCTGTCTGTGCCGACATGCCTTGCTGCTGACCTTAATGTGAAAAATGCTCAAACGGAAACGGAAATCACGCAAGCACTCATGCAGGAAGGCGGTGCGGTCTATCCCATCGGGCAGCCAAACACGGGATATGCCAAGTATTTCACGGGCAGGAGTTTCCTGTTCCCCATGCAGGGCAAGGGCGTGAATGTAGCCAATGTGACATTTGAGCCGGGGTGCATCAATTTTTGGCATAAGCATCATGGAAGCTGTCAAGTCTTGGCCGGGGTATCGGGCAAGGGTTACTACCAGATTTGGGGCGAGGAGCCGAAGGAACTGTTGCCGGGCGAAAGCGTCACCATCCCGGAGAATGTGAAACATTGGCATGGGGCACAGCACACGAGCTGGTTCCAGCACCTCTCCATTATGAAGGAAGGCGCATCAACAGAGTGGCTGGAGCCTGTGAGCGAAGCAGAGTATGCGAAACTGAAATGAGCAGTGCGAGGAGGTCCTGACGCGCGCCGACATCGTAGAGGAGCCTCTGATTTTGTCGGAGCAGGCGATGAAGCGTCATGAGCTGGATCATTACTTCGGCAGTGCAGCGGAGAAGATTGAGGTGGCTGGCACCTACAACCTGCTCTACAATACGATCTTCTTCATTGAGGCGGGCATAGGCAGTGCGCTTTGCTTCAAGGGCATGGCGGATGCTGTGGAAACGTCACGCGGGCTGGTTTTCCGGCCGCTGGAGCCAGAGCTGCGCTCGGCGAATTATGTGGTCTGGCGCAGAGATCAGGTCTTCTCCCGCGCCGGCCGTCTCGTCGTGGCGGCTCTGGACGAGGTTTTTCTAATCATGCCTAATAAGCATTATTAATAGTTAAAACAAGGTATTTGTAATCATAAACCCCTTCCCTTATAATAAACTCATCAAGCAAAACAACAGGATAGGCAATGATGAGATGCAATAAGGAAGGGGTTTTTTCCATGAAGAATTTCAAGAACAAGAAGAGAGCTGCTTGGCTGATGGTCGCCGTGATGATGGGGACGTTCGCCTAAGGCGCAGGTGATGTATTCCTGACCTTGAATCCATGAGATAGAGCTCGGTCAGGAAGAAGAAAGGATGAGATGAGATGAAACGACAGCAGCAGTTACTGCTCTTGCTTCTGGCATTCGGTGTGTTCAGCATCCTCAATACGGAGATGGGCATCATCGGCATCCTGCCGATGGCGGCGGAGATGTACCAGGTGAATATCGTGCAGGCGGGGCTGCTCGTCAGCCTGTTTGCACTCGGTGTGGCCATAGCGGGGCCGACGATGCCGCTCTTGTTCTCGCGCTTCAACCGCAAGCGCGTGATGCTGCTTGTGCTGGGCGTGTTTACGTTCTGCAATGCACTGGCTGTCTTTGCGAGTGATTTCCAGCTCCTGCTGGTGCTGCGCGTCGTGCCGGCCTTCTTCCATCCGGTCTACTGCGCGCTCGCCTTCAGCGTGGCCGCGGCTTCGGTGGTTCCAGAGGATGCACCGCGAGCCGTGGCGCGCATCAATATGGGCGTCGCCGCTGGCATGGTTATCGGCGTGCCCATCAGCAATGTCTTGGCTGCGACGTTTGACTTCTCGGTGGCGATGGCCTTCTTTGCAGGTGTGACGGGGCTCATGTTCCTGCTGACGATGGCCTTCGTGCCGGATTTGCCTGTGGCGCAGCCGATGCGCTACGGTGCGCAGCTTTCCGTCCTGAAGCGCCCGCCGGTCTGGCTGTCCATCGTGGCGGTCATCTGCCTCAATGGCTCGATCTTCGGCGTCTACAACTACCTTGCTGACTACCTGCAGCAGATTGCGGCGCTGCCGGGACAGTTCATCGCAGCTCTGCTTCTCGTCTACGGCCTCTTGAACATCTACGGAAGCTATCTGGGCGGCAATTTCCTCGCCAAGCGTCCTCGCGCGACCGTACGCCTTTTCCCACTGTGCACCATCGTGCTCTACGGCCTGCTATTTGTGAGCGGTGGCCAGCTGCTGCCGCTCCTCGCGGCACTGATCGTGGCCTGGGGCATCCTCGGTGGCATCAACGCGAACATCAATCAGTACCTGCTGGCCTGCGTGGCGTCGGATGCACCGGATTTCAGCAATGGCCTGTTCCTGACAGCAGCCAATCTCGGCTGCATGGCGGGAACCATGCTCAGCGGCTTCTTCATCCGCAGCCTCGGCCTGCCCTACGTCGTCTGTGGCGGACTGGTGATGGCAACAACGGCCCTGCTGCTCACAAAGTTCGTGCACTGCCAGGCGGATGAGCGTATCGGTGATGAGCATCTGCTACTGCCGGACGGAACAGACCGGTAAAATGCGCCATAGCACTATCATGGAATAAGCATCGTTTCCATTCTATGCCATGCATTTTTTCTATAGCAGATGATTTTCAATAGGCATTTCACATGGAATCATTCTCTTGCTATCATAGAGAAAAGCGAGAGAAGTTAGATCGTAGTTTGGATAAAAGGAGCAAAACACATGTTAGGAAATTTTTCTTATTGCAACCCGGCAAAGCTCTATTTCGGTGATCAGTCGCTGGACTACTTGAATGAGGAGCTGCCGAAGTACGGCAAGAACGTCGTCCTGATCTATGGCGGCGGCTCGATCAAGAAAAATGGCATCTACGATGATGTCGTCAAGATTCTGGAGGCACAGGGCAAGAATGTGGCGGAGATCTCTGGCGTCATGCCGAATCCGACGCTCGCGAAGCTCTACGAGGGCATCGAGATTGCGCGCCAGCATCAGGCGGATTTCCTTCTGGCTGTCGGCGGTGGTTCGGTCTGCGACTATGCGAAAGCTGTCTCGGTCTCGGTCAACTGTGAGGAGGATCCTTGGCAGAAGTACTTCCTGCGCTTTGAGGAGCCGTCCTGCGAGACGCTGCCGGTCGGCTGTGTGCTGACGATGGTCGGCACGGGCTCGGAGATGAATGCGGGTGCCGTCATCACCAATCAGGAGACGAAGCAGAAGATCGGTCATGTCTTCGCGGATGAGAAGATCATCCCGCGCTTTGCCATCCTGAACCCGCGGTACACGATGACGCTGCCGCACCGCCAGATGGTGGCCGGCATCTACGACATCTTCAATCATATCTGTGAGCAGTATTTCTCCGGCACAGACGATACGACGAGCGACTACATCAGCGAGGGTCTGATGCGCTCGGTGCTGCATGCCAGCCGCATTGCCAACAAGAATCCGCAGGACTACGAGGCTCGCAGCAACCTGATGTGGACGGCGACCTGGGCACTCAACACATTGATTGCCAAAGGCAAGAGCACGGACTGGATGGTCCACATGCTCGGACAGGCCGTCGGCGCTTATACGAACGCAACGCACGGCATGACGCTCGCCGCCGTCTCCCTGCCGTACTACCGCCACATACTGCCGTACGGCCTGCCGAAATTCAAGCGCTTCGCCATCGAGGTCTGGAAGGTCAATCCAGAGGGCAAGACGGATGAAGCGATTGCCGAGGAAGGCCTCAAGGCCATGGAAGCCTGGATGAAAGAGCTCGGCCTCGCGATGAACATCTCTGAGCTCGGCGCGACGGAAGACATGATTGAGGGCATTGCCGACGGTACGCTCATCCTTGAGGGCGGCTACAAGGTACTGGATCACGAGGAGATCGTCAAGATCCTGAAGGAGAGCCTTTGAGGATGCGTTGCCATCATTGATTGATAAGAGTATCCGAGGGACAAAGAACTGGTAGATTAAGAATAGAAAGGTGAACTAGCATGAAGCAAAATATCGGTAAGGCATTGGCACTCTATCCCTCACCGCTCATCGTCGTCGGCAGCATGGTTGATGGCAAGCCGAACTGGACGCTTGTCGCCCATGCCGGCATAGTGGCGCATAGCCATCTGATGCTGTCGATGGTACAAAAACATCATACAAATAAGGGCATCAAAGAGACGAAGAAAGTTTCCGTTAATGTCGTTGATGAGAGCTGGCTCAAGGAAGCCGACTACATGGGTGTGGTTTCCGGCAATAAGACGGATAAATCCGCCGCTTTTGCCTACACCATCGGTGAAAACGGTGCACCGCTCATCGACGAGGCCAAGGTTTCCATTGAATGCACCTTGGTTAACACCCTCGAATTGGATGGTTTCGACAATTTCATCTGCCGCATTGAAGCGACCTATGCAAACGAAACCATCCTCAATGATGCTGGCAAGATCGACTACCACAAGTTCAAGCCTGTCCTGTTCGAGTTCCCAACTTATGAGTACTTCGTCACAGGTGAGAAAGTCGGCGACTGTGCACGCATGAATCACCGCCAGAAATGAAAGCACTTGTCGTCTATTTCACTTGGTCAAATGGCAATACGGAGCGCATCGCAAAGGTACTGCAGCAGGCACTGCAGGCGGATATCCTGAAGATCGCAGCGCCGGATGACTACCATGAAGACTATGACACGGTCGTCCGCAAGTCGCAGGAGGAAATCCGCCGCGGTTACCGTCCGCGCGTCAAGGCGTGGCTGCACGGGAATGGCATAGCATAAGAGTAGCTGAGAGAAATTTGGGAAAGGAGTTTTCAAGATGATAAGGAGCGCAGCGATTGCCTTACTCAGTATTCTTTTTTGGGGGACAGGCATGGTTCAAAGTGAAGCAGCATCGGCTCAGCCGGACAATGGAAATGCGGCAGCGATACAGGCATCGACGCCCGCACCGGCCAAGAAGGCCGTCAAGATCGTACAGACAGCAGGACGCCAGCAGCTCGGCGATTTTGCGCCGGATTTCGCCCGCTACAATGATGATATCCTGTTCGGTGAAGTCTGGAGCAAGAACGATGTGCTCTCGCTGCATGACCGCAGCATCGTGACGGTCTCTGCATTGATTGCACAGGGCATCACCGACAGCTCGCTCAAATATCACATCGAGTCGGCGAAGAAGAACGGCGTGACGAAAGCGGAGATGGCAGAGATCATCACGCAGGTCGGCTTCTACGGCGGCTGGCCGAAGGCCTGGGCGGCATTTCGCTATGCCAAGGAAGTCTATCAGGAACCGGCAGCTAAATAGACCAGTAGAAGAGGAGTGACTTAAATGAATCGCAGGGACTTCTTGAAGCTGACGGGCATGGGAGCTATGACCATTTTCCTGAGCGGGTGTGGTCTGTCGGCACTCAAGGACTCATCGGCAGGATTGTCGGGTGATGCTGCGCAGGCAGCAGGCAGTGTTTCGGGAGGGAAAGACATGAAAATCGTCGTGATCACAAGCAGTCCTCATCCGCATGATGAGTCAACGTCCATTTATTTGGCTGACCGCTTCACGAAGGGTGCGACGCAGGCTGGCCATGAGGTGTTCACCTTTGATGCGGCCAACAGCGATACACATCCGTGCCGCGGCTGCGATCAGTGTCATATGGACGGCCCGTGTATCTGGAAGGATGACATCGAGAATACCTTGATGCCGAAGATGCTCGAGGCGGACTTGCTTGTGCTGACGACGCCGCTCTACTACTTCGGCATGTCGGCACAGCTCAAGACCATCGTCGACCGCTTTTATTCGCGCACGGGCAAACTGCATGGCAAGAAGTCCATCCTGATGGCGACGGCCTACAACCGTGACGACTGGACGATGTCGGCCCTTGTCGATCACTACGATACTTTAGTCCGCTATATGGAATGGCAGGATGCCGGCAAAGTGCTCGGCATCGGCTGCGGCTCGCGCTCGCTCGTCGAGCACTCGAAGTTCGGCGATATGGCGGAGCAGATGGGTGCAAACCTATAAGAACACATCAAATCGATTCAGGAGGGCTGCTGGGCCTGGGAATCCGCTTCTGACGCTTCGTCGATACACTGACGGAGCTCTTTGAGGAAGACTGTGCTGGACCGGGAGAGCAGGCGGTATTTTTTCCAGACGATGACGGCGGTCAGGGAAAGTGTCGGTTTCAGCGGTACGAATTTCAGATGGCCGGTCTCAAGCTGCAGCAGTTCGTCGACGCTGATGGTGTTGGCAAAACCTGCGCGGATGAAGTGGGCGGCATTGCCGATGAGATCGAAGCGTCCCACGATGTGGAGCGTTTCGTCTGTTACCTTACCCTGCGACCATTGTCGGAAATCGAAGCGATTAGCGGACTGGCGTGAAGGAATCATCAGCGGCATCTCGTTGAGGTCTTCCGGTGTGATGCCGTCTTTCTGGGCCCAAGGACTGTCATCGCGCGTCACGACGCCGAGGCGCATGACCTCGGGCAGGCGGATGAAGTTGTAGTGCTCCACGTTGAATGGCTCGATCATCAGCGCGAAGTCGAGCAGGCCATGTGCGAGCTTTTCTTCGACGGTGTCGGCATTGCCTGTGAAGAGTTCTAGCGTCAGGCGCGGGTAGCGGTCATGCAGTTTGACGAAGAGGTCGGCAAGCAGGTGCACGACATGGGTTTCGCCTGCGCCGATGCGGATGCAGCCCGAAAGGTCAATCGTGTCGTTCTTGAGCTCGTCCTCCGTCTGGTTGACGAGCGCGAGAATCTCTTCAGCCCGCTGGCGCAGGTGCATGCCGTCTTCGGTCAGGATGGTGCTGCGGCTCGTGCGCGTGAAGAGCTTCTTGCCGAGCTCATTCTCGAGATCCGCAATCTGGCGCGAGAGCGTCGGCTGCGTCACGTGCAGCACATTGGCTGCCTCGGTCATGTTCTGCTCCCTGGCCACAGCCAGGAAATACGATAACGTGCGGAGTTCCATCTCAAAATTTCCCCCTTTTATACGTTCAAAGCATCTACTTCTATTGTAGGGAGCAGATGCTTTTTTCGCAAGCGTTTGATAGAAAAAACGTATGACACAAGTTAAGACATAAGCATTTCACATTGTGAGGCAGAGCACTTAAAATGAAGATATAAAGAAGCGAATGTACAGGAGGATTTTGAATGGCAAGAACATGTTTGGCAGAGCGACAGGAACAAGACCGATTCGATCCAGATGTCTGCCAGTGCGAGCTCGCTGCGTTGCCGGACGATGATGCGCGCATCTGCTTCCTCAGGCGCCACCGCCGCAGGCTCATGGATGACCTGCATGCAGCACAGGAGAAACTCGCGTGCATCGACTACATGATTTACGAACTGGAGCAGAAAAGACTTGACCGGTAGCAACTACCGGATGATATCGTTGGAGTATGGGAGCAGGAGCGATCTTGTTCCGGGAAGGAGAATGTATGGTGTTGCGTAAAGGAAGGCAGGACTGGCATGGATGGCTGGCCGGTGCACTGATTCTTGCAGGGCTCATCTACGCTTGGCTCTGCTTCACGTGTGTGCTGCGGCAGGGGCATATCCCTGAGGATGACTACGTGCGCATGACGCAGGAGATTGTGCGGCAGAGCCTGCCGGACGACGCGGTGCCGGCGGGCTGGGAACGCTCAGTACGGGAGACGAGAGAGGTGAAGCCATGAGGTATCTATTGGATGTGTTGCTCTTGATGATGCTCATCTTTGAGATGACATTCTTCTACCTGCCGCCCGTGCTGCATGAGATTGTAGGTGTCATCATGCTCCTCCCCATCCTTTATCATCTGGGACTCAACCGGCGCTATGTTTCTTCGCTGGCGTGCGGGCACTGGAATGGGCCGCGCAGGGTACGGCTCATATTGAATGCCCTGCTCGCGGTTTTCTTCCTTGTGACGATCGTCAGCGGCTGCCTGACTTCGAGCCAGTTGTTTGCCGGCATCGTGCCGTTCTCGCTGCGCAGCAATCCTTCCTTGTACCAGCTGCACAGCACGGCAGCACGGTACTTCCTCGTGCTGGCAGGACTGCATCTTGGCTGGCATCTGCCGAGCTGGTGGCAGCGGTGGCTGCATGCGGCGGGCATCAATGCGCGGCCGTTGCCGGCTAGGATGCTCCTGCTGGGCCTCGGGGTGCTGCTCGGGGCGGGCGGCA
The DNA here is from genome assembly GCF_003458855.1 of Mitsuokella sp. AF21-1AC. Lineage (NCBI taxonomy): Bacteria > Bacillati > Bacillota > Negativicutes > Selenomonadales > Selenomonadaceae > Mitsuokella > Mitsuokella sp. AF21-1AC. The sequence continues at coordinate 81,184 of NZ_QRVW01000005.1, read as the reverse complement.
TCCACGCAGCGCAACAGGACATCCTCGTCGAGCGCCTGCAGGGCGCGCATATCTTCATGGCGCCGGCACTCTCGTACAGCGGTGCTGGCTACGCACTGACGCAGGTCGGCATCATCATCTTATTCGCAGAAATTGGTTGGCTTTTATCGCTTTGGAAAGGGGCGCGCTTGAAATGAATCGCAGAGAATTTTTGAAAATGGGTGGCATGAGCATGATGACTCTGGTGCTGGGGGGATGCGGCCTGTCTTCGCTGACGGGAAGTTCGTCGAGCAGTCAGGCCGCGAGCAGTGCCGCTGGTGCAGCCAGTGGCACGGTGGCTTCGTCTTCGTCCTCGGGCACGGTGGCGGCAGGCGGCAAGACGCTCGTCGTCTATTATTCGGCGACGGGGCGCACGGAGCGCGTGGCCAAGGTCATCGCCAAGGCGCGCCAGGCCGACATCATGAAGCTCGTGCCGAATCCGGACTACACGGAGGCGGACCTCGACTACAACGACAAGAACAGCCGCGTGAGCCGTGAGCACGACGATGCCTCGCTGCGCGAGAAGATCCAGCTGCAGAAGGCGGTGCCGGACAACTGGGCGTCGTATGACACGATCTTCCTCGGCTATCCGATCTGGTGGGCCATCGCGGCCTGGCCGGTCGATGCCTTCGTCAAGGCCAACGACTTCACGGGCAAGAACGTCGTGACGTTCGCGACGGCCTACAGCTCGCCACTCGGTAACAGCGGCAAGCTGCTCGCCGAGATGGCCGGCGGCAAGGGCAACTGGCAGGACGGCACGTGCTTCACGGGCAGCCTTGACGACACCAAGGTCGTGGAGTGGGTTCGCTCGCTGAGCGCAGCAAAGTAAACGGAGACAGAAAAAACCACTTGTGCGGGCCGCGCTCGCAGGCAAGTGGTTTTTTGCTGGGCAATAGGTGCGATCATTTCTCGTCCGTGCCGTCGCCGTCATCGCTGGGCAGCAGATCGCTCTTGTAGGGGATTCTGCCGGACAGGACGTCGCGGTAGAAGCCCTGCTTCCAGGCGATGTAGTCGATGGCTTCCTGGATGGCGGCAATCTTCTCGTGCAGGGCCTCATCCTTGCGGGCGAGCAGCTGCTGGCGCGCGGGGATGGAGGGCACGCCCTCGAGGCAGAGCGCAAGGTATTTTTTCATCTCGGCAATCGTGAAGTCGCAGTTCTTGAGGCAGTTGAGGCTCTTGACCCAGCCGAGGTCGTGCTCGTCAAAGATGCGATGGTTGTTCTTGTCGCGCTTGACATGGGGGATGAGTCCTTGGTTGCAGTAGAACTTCAGCGTCTCGTATTTCATATTGGCGGCTTCGCAGACTTGCTTCATAGTATATAGCGGCATGATGAGATCAACTCCGTACGATAAGACGATAGAACAAAAAGAGAAAACTTTTTTTGAAATGTGCTTGACCGGTAGTAACAACCGGCTGATACACTCAGTATAGAGCTTCCCGAGAGGGAATGGAAGTATCGATTGGTTACCGGGTAGCCGGCAAGAATAGGAGATGTATGACATGGAATCGTTTACTTTTTCATATCCGACGAAGAACTACTTTGGTCAGGGCGCAGCGCATAAAGCGCTCGCCGAGGAGCTGCCGAAGTACGGTAAGTACGTCCTGCTGGCCTATGGCGGTGGCAGCGTCAAGCGCAATGGCATCTATGATGAAGTCCTAGCCATCCTCAAGGAACAGGGCAAGGAAGTCACGGAGTTTGCGGGAATCATGAGCAATCCGACGTACCGCAAAGTGCAGGAGGGGGCTCGTCTTGTACGGGAACATAAAATTGACCTCATCCTGGCAGTCGGCGGCGGCAGCGTCTCGGACTGCTGCAAGGCCGTGTCGGCACAGGTCGCGCTCGAGGAGGACCTCTACGACTACGAGTACGCGAAGCACAAGGTGCCGACGGCTGGCGTGCCGATGGGCGTCATCGTCACGGCTTCGGGTACGGGCAGCGAGCAGAATGCCGGCGCTGTCATCACCTACGAGGAGAAGAATTGGAAGGGTCCGCTCTGGGGCACGGCGGCTTCGTTTGCTGTGCTCGACCCGTACTACACGAAGACTGTGCCGATGCGACAGGTCATCTCGGGCGCCTTCGACACGCTGAGTCACTGCCTCGAGACGTATCTCGGCACGCCGCGCGAACCGAACCTCTCGGATTTAATGAATGAGTCGGTCATGCGCGCAGTCATCGAGAACATCCGCAAGGTAAAGGCGGATCCCGAGGACATGCAGGCGCGCTCGGAACTCATGTGGGCTTCGGCCATGGCGGAGAACGGCGTGCTGAAACTCGGCAAGGTCACGGACTTCCAGTGCCACATGATCGAGCATCAGCTCGGCGCCTATACGGACTGCAACCATGGCTGCGGCCTGGTCGTCATCCAGCCGGAGCTCTACCGCCATCTGGCACCGGAGGCTCCTGCGCAGTTTGCTCGCCTTGCGCGCGATGTCTTTGGCGTCGCAGAGCAGGAGTCGGAACTCGCGACGGCATTGGCCGGAGTGGAGAAGTTCGCGGATTTCATCGAGGAGATCGGCCTGCCGACGACGCTCAAGGCGATGGGCATCGAGGACAAGGCCGTGCTGCACGCAGTCTCTGCGACGAGCATCCGCACACCGGGCTGCGCCAAGAAGCTCACGGATGAAGAGATTGAGGACATCCTCCTGCACGTGCTGGGATGAGTGTGGCAGTACAGCAGCAGAGAGAACGTGTGAGCAGAATGAGAGGGGAGCAAGGCTTTGTACAATCCACAATTGATAACCTTCATGAAAGCGGCAGAGGAGGGGAGCTTCAGCAAGGCGGCGGAAGCGCTCTTCATCTCGGCGCCGGCCGTCATCAAGCAGATCAACCTGATGGAGGCACGGCTCAACCTGCGCTTGTTTGAGCGCACGCATCGCGGCCTGCAGCTCACGAAGGCGGGCGAGTCGCTCTACAAGGATGCGGCGTATCTCGTCCAGTACAGCAAGGAAGCTGTGGAACGGGCGCGCAAGGCCATGCAGGATACGCAGCAGGTCATCCGCATCGGCATCTCGGTCATGACGCCGACGAATTTTCTGCTGAGCCTTTGGCCAAAGCTGCAGGAGGTTAGTCCCGACCTGCAGTTCCAGCTCGTGTCGTTCGAGAACACGCCAGAGAACGCGCGCGAGATCCTCACGCATCTCGGCGTAAACATCGATGTGGTCGCGGGCGTCTTCGATGCGAGCATGTTTCATCTCAAGGGCAAGTGCGAGGGCATGGAACTCCGTCGTGAGCCGTTTTCCATGGTCGTGCCGCTCACGCACCGACTTGCGGGCAAGGAGCGCCTGAAGCTCTCCGATTTAGCAGGGGAGACGGTCGACATCATCCAGCCCGGCTGGTCTTCCGTCATGGATGATCTGCGGCAGGACCTCCTGGTGAATCACCCGGACATCACGCTGCGCGAGTTCCCGTTCTACAACATCGACATGTTCAACCGCTGTGTCAACGAGGGAACGCTCATGATCGGCGTGCCGGAGTGGAAGGACATCCACCCGCTGATGCGCGTCATCCCCGTGGACTGGGACTACGAGATCCCGTTCGGCATCCTGCACGCGACGGAGCCGTCTGCTGCTGTGAGCCGCTTCCTGACCGCTGTCCAGAAAATCCTGTCACGATAACCACAAGTTCATACTGCCTAACGAAACGAGACTTCTGATGAGGTCTCGTTTTCTTTATCATAAGAATCGAGGAAACCAATGCGTTGCCGCAAGTGAGTCAGAATAAAACGATAAGATAGAAAGAATGAGTATGCTTATGAGACAGATGAATGCAAGAGCAATCAACGAGACTAGCCCAGTAAAGCCCGTCAGACCGGCCGTTAAGATGCGGCAGGTACGCAAGGCGCTGTTCACGGGCAGCACGCCGCTGCGCGAGGTCATCCATGCGCCGTACTTCAAACCGTTCGGGCGGCTGCTGTTCCCGACGACATGGCCGATACCGCGGCAGGCGACTCTGTCGGACCTGCGCGCGTTCCTGCCGTGGTATTCGGAGATACAGACGAAGACGAGCATCGAGGTGCTGACGGCACTCTACGGGGACGCGAAGAGCGGGGAGACCATCTTCTATCCCATCTACACGGAGGCGGAGCAGGCCGAGATGCCGGCCAAGCGGGACACGGGCCTGTTCTTCTTCCGCAGCCGTGCGCCGAAACGCCACCGCACGGCGGTCTGCAGTGCAGGCGGCGGCTTTCTTTACGTCGGCGCCATCCACGACAGCTTCCCGCACGCGCTGGCGCTCTCGCGGCGCGGCTACGATGCCTTTGCGCTGATCTACCGGCCCGGTGCCAAGACGGCCTGTGAGGACCTGGCCCGCGCGCTGGCCTTCCTCTTCGCGCACGAGCAGGAGCTCGGCATCTCGATGGAAGGGTACTCGCTCTGGGGCGGCTCGGCCGGCGCGCGCATGTCGGCCTGGCTCAGCGACTACGGCACGGGCGCCTTTGGCGAGCGCGCCTTGCCGCGCCCGGCGGCCGTTGTGCTGCAGTACACGGGCCTCAGTGAGGTCACGGGGCGCGAGGTCCCGACGTACAGTTGCGTCGGCGACGAGGACCCGATTGCCGACTGCCACACCGTGCAGAGCCGCATCGATGCCCTGCGTGCGGGCGGCGTTCCCGCAGAGCTCGAGATCTTCCCAGGACTCGCGCACGGTTTCGGACTCGGCAATGGCACAGTCGCCGAGGGCTGGCTGGACCGTGCCGTCGCCTTCTGGGAGGCACAGCTCGGGTGATAACAGTTGGTTCAAACTGCCTAACTGATGGAGCCTTCTGCGAGGCCGCACGGGCGGCTATAATACAGTCATCGAGAGAAATGATGCGAAAGCATAGACACGGGAATGGGAGGCATATCATGAACAAGAAACACAGGGCACTGGCCGCAGCGTTTTGGGCCGCAGCATCTCTGCTGCCCTGGCAGGCAGCGAGTGAGGCAGCGCCGCAAGCCGCGATTATGGCTCTGATGCTCTGATTTATATGACGGTATTCCTGATCCCGTTCAATATATTGTTTTATTCTTATGCAATCCAGATCATTCAGCCCGCCGGCGAGGAAAAGAAGAAATTCCATCTGCACGAGCTGGTGAATGTCGGCATGGGAGCATGCGTACCCTGGATCGTTGGCATCGGCTGATGCCACTTCCTCATAAATTCCCAGTATCTACCTGTAGTAACCAGTAGTTTCTGCCGATAACCGCTGGTTCATACTCATTAACGAAACGAGACTTCTGCCGGAGTCTCGTTTTTCCTATAATGAAGACAGTTGAGGGATGGCGGGGCGGCCGATCCTCTGCAGACGATAAGCAAAGAATCGACAAGATTTCGATAGGAGATGTTTGGATATGAAAATCTTATTTATCAATGGCAGCCCGAACCGCGAGGGCAATACGGCAAATCTGGCAAAGGCACTGCTCGTCGGCCACGAATACGAGACGCTGATGCTGACGGACTACCGAATCAACGTCTACGGACAGGATTTGCCAGGTGACCAGCTCGAGGAAGTCCTGGCAAAGATCCGCGAGGCAGACGTGCTCGTCATCGGCTCTCCAGTCTACTGGCACAACATCTGCGGCTCGGTGCGCACGCTGCTCGACCGCTTCTACGGCCCCGTTGCCGAGGGCAGCCTGCACGGCAAGTGCTTCTTCCTGTTCCAGGGCGCCGCTCCGGAAAAGTGGATGCTCGAAGCCGGTGACTACACGATGAAGCGCTTCGCCTCGATGTACGGCTATGCATATGGAGGCATGGCCACGAACCGCCGCGAAGCCGAGCAACTGGCACAGAAGCTTTGAGGCGTGGCTGGAGAGAACGGAGTCTTTTGATGAAACCGATGAACTATTGGAAGAAAGCAGCGGTAGCCCTGATGCTCGCGGGTTTTGGCAGCTTCGGCTTCTCGTATCAGCCGGCCTCTGCCATGCAGCATCCGGTGACGATTGAGGACCAGGGCAGTTTCATGGCTGGCGGCAAGACGGTGACGGCACCGGGCACGTATGACGGCACGAAGCCGACGGACTTCGCCGGCGAGACGCTGCATGGGGATCACGCTTACGTGTTCTACCAGAAGCCGGTCAAGGCCAAGAAGACGAGCATGGTCTTCCTGCACGGCTACGGCCAGTCGGGGAAGACCTGGGAGACGACGCCGGACGGGCGCGATGGCTTCCAGAATATTTTCCTTGAGAAGGGGTACAAGACGTACGTCGTGGATGAACCGGGCCGCGGCAAGGCCGGCCGCCGCACGACCCCGGGCACGGTCTCAGCACAGCCGGATGACCAGCTCTGGTTCAACATGTTCCGCATCGGCGAGTGGCCCAATACGTACGACAATGTCGCTGTACCGCGCACCAAGGAAGCCGAGGAGCAGTTCTTCCATGCGATGACGCCGGATACGGCGCCGTTTGACCAGCAGGTCGTCGCCGATGCGATGACGGCTGTCATGGATAAGGCCGGTGACGGCGTGCTCGTCACGCATTCGGCTGGCGGCGGCCCTGGCTGGCTGACGGGCATCCAGTCGGAGCACGTCAAGGGCATCATTTCGCTGGAGCCGGGTGCGTTCCCGTTCCCGAAGGGACAGGCGCCGGCCGTCGAGAAGACGACGAGCCCATTCCCGGCCACGCCGATGGAAGTCTCGATGGAAGACTTCCTGCAGCTGACGAAGATCCCGACGGTCATCTACTTCGGCGACAACATCCCGAAGGGAGATACGCCGGTCGCGAACTGGGGCCAGGACAACTGGCGCGTGCGCTGGAATCTCGCCAAGAAGTGGGAGGCAGTCATGCGTTCCTACGGTGCGGATGTCAGCGTCGTCTCGCTGCCGGACATCGGCATCAAGGGCAGCACGCACTTCATGATGGCTGACCTCAACAACCGCGCGGTCGCCGATGTAATGGTCAAGTGGATGCACGAACGCAAGCTTGACCGTTGAGATAATGGTCTTGAAAGAAAGAGAACAGGAGATCGATATAGATGGAAAAGAGACGTTTGGGACGAAGCAATGTATTCGTCAATCCAGTCGGCCTCGGCTGCATGGGCTTCAGTCATGCGATGGGTGAGCCGGTCGCAAAGGAGCAGGCTGTCCGCACGCTGCGCGAGGCAGCAGAGGCCGGCTATGATTTCTTCGATACGGCGGAGTGCTATACGGGTGTATTGCCGGACGGCTCGACCTCGTACAATGAGGAGCTCGTGGGCAAGGCGCTCCAGGGTATTCGCGACAAAGTCGTCATCGCGACGAAGATGGGCGTTTACCACAATGAAGACCGCACGCTCTCGCTCGACAGCAGTCCGACGGCCATCCGCAAGAGCATCGAAGGCAGCCTGCGCCGCCTTGGCACGGACTACGTCGACCTCTACTACCAGCATCGCATCGACCCGAAGGTGGAGCCGGAGGTCGTGGCCGCCACGATGAAAGAGCTCATCAAGGAAGGGAAGATCCGCGCCTGGGGCATCTCGGAGACGACTGAGGAATACCTGCGCCGTGCGAACGCTGTCTGCCCGGTCACAGCCATCGAGAACCGCTATTCGATGATGGCGCGCTGGCATGAGTCGCTGTTCCCTGTCTGCGAGGAGCTCGGCATAACGTTCGTCGCGTTCTCGCCGATGGCCAACGGCTTCCTGACGGGCAAGTACTCGCCGAAGACGAAGTTCGAGGGCAGTCAGGACTACCGCAAGCAGATGCCGCAGTATTCCGAGGAAGGCTACGAGAAGGGCAAGAAGCTCCTCGACTTCCTGACGGGGATCGCAGAAGAGAAGAAAGCGACGCTCGGCCAGCTCTCGCTCGCCTGGATGCTCGCTAAGAAGCCGTACATCGTTCCCATCCCGGGCTCGCGCAAGCTCAGCCGCCTGAAGGAGAACCTCGCGGCAGCCGACGTCGAGCTGACGGCGGATGAAGTGGCGCGCATCGACACGGACTCGATGGAATGGATTTTGAAGTATTTGGCGGCTATGCAGCAAGATGAGGAAATAAAGATTGCTGGTTGCAGAAAGTGGGTGTTTGTCATGGACAAGTTTTCGAGACGCAGTTTTGTGAAGATGGCGGGGTTGGTGGCCGCAGCAGCGGTCATGCCGGGTTTCTCGTCGGACGAAATCAAGAAGGCGGAGGGCAAAGAAGAAGAATTGGCGAAGGCGGAGCCGGGGACTGGTGGTGACCATTACGAAGCACCGCAGGACCGTCAGGGCAGCGAATCGGTCGTCTATTTCACGCGCGACCTATCGGCCGCCGGACTGCTCAAGCTGTATGAGAAGATTGCGTCAAACATCACGGGGCGCGTCGGCATCAAGCTGCACACGGGCGAGCCGCACGGGCCGAATATCATCCCGCGGCCGTGGGTCAAGAAGCTCATCGCGAAGGATCTGCCTGAGGCGAAGATTGTCGAGACGAACACCTATTATCAGGGCGACCGCTACACGACGGAGCAGCACAGGAAGACGTTGACCATCAACGGCTGGGACTTCGCGCCCGTCGATATCATGGATGAGTCCGGCACGGCCATGCTGCCCGTCAAGGGCGGCAAGTGGTTCACGGAGATGTCCGTCGGCGCGCATCTCTTGGATTACGACTCGCTGCTCGTGCTCACACATTTCAAGGGCCACAAGATGGGCGGCTTCGGTGGCTCCAACAAGAACATCGGCATCGGCTGCGCGGACGGCCGTATCGGCAAGAAGATGATCCATACGGGCTCCGAATCCGAGCAGTGGGCTATGGGGAAGGAAATGCTCATGGAGCGCATTACGGAGTCGTCGAAGGCGACGGTAGACCATTTCGGCGATCACATCGCCTACATCAATGTGCTGCGCAACATGTCGGTGGATTGCGACTGCGCGGGCACGACGGCCGCGAAGCCGACCACGCCGAACATCGGCATCCTAGCTTCGACCGACATCCTCGCCATCGATCAGGCGTCTGTCGACCTCGTCTACGCGCTGCCGGAGCATTACCGCCACGATCTCGTTGAGCGAATGGAGACGCGCCACGGCCTGCGCCAGCTCAGCTACATGAAAGAGCTCGGCATGGGCCGCGACCGCTATGTCTTTCTCGACTGCGACCATGGCGAGAAGCCCATCACGCTTGCCGATGCCGTGAGCAAGGTCAAGCCGTTCCGCTGAGATACATTGAGACATAGGTCATCGAGAAGATAGAAAGGGAGCATCACAAGAATGGATTACACGAATCTGAGCAATGGCGTCAAGGTGCCTCTTCTGGGCCTCGGCACGTTCCTGATCAGCCCGGAGGATACCGAGCGCTCGGTCTACGAAGGCATCAAGGCGGGCTACCGTCTCATCGATACGGCAAATGCCTATATGAATGAGGAAGCTGTTGGTAAAGGCCTCAAACGTGCGTTGGATGAAGGCCTCGTGAAGCGCGAGGAGTTCTTCCTCTCGACGAAGCTCTGGCCGACGCTCTACGAGAAGGACGATGCGGTGGAGAAGACGCTCGAGCGCCTTGGCGTCACGTACGTCGACCTGCTCTTCATCCACCAGCCGGCCGGCAATTTTCTCGCGGGCTACCATAACATCGAGCGCGCCTATCAGGCGGGCAAGGCCCGCTCACTCGGCATCTCGAATATCCACGGCGAGAAGCTCGAGCGCCTGCTTGCTACTGCTACGGTCAAGCCGCATGTCATCCAGCTCGAGACGCATCCGTACTGCATCCAGCATGAGACGCTGGAACGCCTCAAAGAGTACGGCACGAAGCTCATGGGCTGGTATCCGCTCGGCCACGGCGACAAGGGCCTTCTGCAGGAGCCAATCTTCACGCGCCTTGCCGCGAAGTACCACAAGAGCACGGTGCAGGTCGTCCTGCGCTGGGCTGTGCAGAAGGGCTTCATCACGATCCCCGGCACGAAGAACCCCGACCACCTGCGCTCGAACATCGACCTGTTCGACTTTGCACTGACGCCGGATGAGATGACCGAGATTGCTGCGCTCGACGGCAAGAAGCGCTACTACACGGCCGACGCCGCTCAAGAAGAGAAGTATGCCTCGATGCACCTGCCGTTTGAGGACTAAGCGTTCCGATAAGACAAAAAATCCGCAAGACGATTGTCATGATCTGTCTTGCGGATTTTGTCGCATGGGGGCGCATCCTCATGCATCTTTTGTGAGCACGACGCGGTCGACGGTGGCGCCGTCCTCGAGGTGACAGGTGGCGATGAGCTTTGCAGGCGTGACGGCAAGCGTCATGTAGTTGCGATAGGTATTGGGGTTCGCCTGGTCGAGGCTGACCTTGTCGAAGGTCGTGTCGGGCGGCACGGTGTAGCGCTCGTTACCCGCGGGGCCGAACATCAGGTAGGTGGGGCCGTGGTCAGAAGGCGTTTCGTCGTAGATATGGCCGCGGTTGCGGTACGTGTGCATGTGGCCCGTGAGCACGAGGTCGATGCCGAGCGCGTCGAACGCCTTCATGAAGTCGTGGCCGACATCGCTGATGCCGCCAGCATGGCCCGTGCCCGGCTGGTATTCGTCATAGGCGATGACATCCTTGTGCATCAAGACGATTTTCCAGGGCTGTTTTGTGGCCGTGGCATCGTGCTTGAGCCAGAGCAGCTCCTCCTGCAGCAGACCGGGCTTCAGGCCGTCGAGCTCTTCAAACTGTGTATTGAGCACGATGAAATGGGCGGGGCCGTAGTCAAACGAATAATAGTAGCCGGAAAAATCCCTGCTGCCGTTGTCAGGCACGGCAAAGGCAGCGAGATAGCGGCGCGGCAGGGCAAACTGCCAGTCAAGCCCGTAGCACTCATGATTGCCCATTACGGGGGCGAACGGGATATCTTTGGCATGGCCGGCCGTGAGCACGGAAAGGAAGCTGTCCCAGTGCCAGGCGGACTGACCGTTGTCCGTGAGGTCGCCGATATCGGCGAGGAAAGCGGCCTGGGGGTGGCGTGCGAGTATCTTTGCCAGCAGCTGAGCAAAGGGTTCATACGTTTCGCCGCACTGTGAGTCATCGATGAGCAGGGCTTCGAAGGAAGAGAGCCCGCTGGCAGCCGTCACGACCGGCAGCGCCAGCGCCTCGTCTGCCATCCGGATACTGCCCTCGTAATGCGTACCTGGCGTCAGATTGCTGAGACGCACGGTGTAGAAGGTCGTGATCGTGTCATCCTGCAGCAGGGTATTTGCTTCAGGGGAAAAAGACTTCTGCCGGCCGTCCGGAGTGGTCAGCACGAAAGCTGCGCCCTGGCGGCCGCCGTCTGCCTGCCACATGACGGTGCGGCTCGTGGCAGAATCCCCGGTGATGATCTGGCGCGGGTATCTGATGATGCGGCCGGCTGCTCCCGCTGGTATATAACGTCCCAATCCCAGTGCCATCAGCGCGGTGGCACAGATTTGGATGAATGTTCTTCTGGTCATTTTGTTCAACGCAATCCTTCTTTGTTTTGTTTCTATTATAGCATTATAGCATAAGAGCATAACGCGACGTTCTGTAAAACATCTTGGAAAACAGGTTTTACCTGACTGTGGCAGGATTTTTGGGAATTTTCTCGTAATAGTAACATAGTAATGAATTTGTATAAGGACGTTCAATTTATGGAATGGAGGGATTTTTATGGCAATCGTGGCTGCGATGGCGGTGCCGCATCCGCCTATCATCCTGCCGGAAATCGGCAGGGGAGAAGAAGAAAAGATTGCAAAGACGACAGCAGCGTACCGCGAGGTCATGAAGCGTGCGGCGTCACTGGAGCCGGATACCGTCGTCATCACGAGTCCGCATGCGACGATGTACAGCGATTATTTCCATATCTCGCCGGGCGAGAAGGCGGAGGGAGATTTCGGTGCGTTCCGCTGCCCGGAGGTCAGAATCGGGGCGGAGTACGATGAAGCGTTCTCGAAAGCCTTGGCTGATGCCTGTGCGGCCGAGGACCTGCCGGCCGGTTTTCTCGGGGAACGGGAGCCGGCGCTCGACCACGGTACGATGATTCCTCTGTACTTCCTGCAGCCGGAGCTCAAAAAGCCCGTCAAGGTGGTCCGCATCGGTCTTTCCGGCCTGTCAGCAGACAGGCACTACCGGTTGGGACAGCTGATCAGGGAAACGGCAGGGAAGCTGGGGCGCCGCACCGTATTCATCGCGAGCGGAGACCTCTCGCACAAACTCAAGGCGGAAGGGCCTTATGGCTTTGCCAAGGAAGGACCGGTCTTTGATGAGGAAGTGACGAAAGATCTCGGTCGGGCGGATTTCCTGTCCCTATTGACAATCCCGGCTGATTTGGCCGAGGGGGCGGCGGAATGCGGCCTGCGTTCCTTCTGGATTATGGCGGGAGCGCTTGATCGGCAGGCTGTCAAAGCGGAACTGCTCTCGCATGAGGGGACCTTCGGCGTCGGCTACGGTGTTGCGTACTTTACGCCAGAAGGGGAAGACGATGCGCGCGACATCGGCCGCCAGCTGCATGATAAGGAGGTGCGCGATATTGCCGCCATCCGTGAGCGCGAGGATGCATATGTCCATCTCGCGCGTCTGAGCCTTGAGACGTTTGTCAGGAGTCATGTGTTCCTGCCGCTGCCGAAGGACCTGCCCGCGGAACTTCAGGACAGGCGTGCGGGCTGCTTTGTCTCCATCAAGAAGGATGGCCGCCTGCGCGGCTGTATCGGCACGCTGGCGCCGGGACGCCGCAACCTCTCTGAGGAAATCCTCTACAATGCGGTTTCAGCCGGCATGCACGACCCGCGTTTCCCGCAGGTCACGCCGGAAGAACTTCCAAGGCTCGTCTACGACGTTGATGTGCTTTCGGAGCCTGAGCCCATCGATTCACCGAAACAGCTTGATGTCAAGCGCTATGGTGTAGTCGTCCAGAATGGTGAGCGGCGCGGCGTTCTGCTGCCGGATCTCGCCGGTGTGGACCGTGTGGATGAACAGATCGCGATTGCCCGCCGCAAGGGCAATATCGGCGCGAGAGAGCCCGTACAGCTCTGGCGTTTCGAGGTGACGCGCCATGTCTGAGGCAAAGGCCGTCTGTTCGCTTTGCCCGCACCGCTGCCATCTGGCGGCAGGGCAGACGGGATTCTGCCGCGCCCGGCAGAACCAGGATGGCGTCATCCGGCCGCTCAATTACGGCCTCCTGACTTCGGCGGCACTTGACCCCATCGAGAAAAAGCCGCTCTACCATTTCCATCCAGGAAGCCATATCCTGTCGCTTGGCAGCTTTGGCTGCAATCTGCGCTGTCCGTTCTGTCAGAATTACACAATCTCGCAGGCGGGCATCGAAGGCTTTGCGGGGACAAAACTGCCGCTGGAGCAGGTGACGCCGAAGGGAATCGTGGCGGCGGCCCAGCGGCTTGAGGAGACGTCCGGCAACATCGGCGTGGCCTTCACGTACAATGAGCCGCTCGTCGGCTATGAGTTCATCTACGACACGGCAAGACTCCTCAAGGAGGCCGGCCTTGCCGTTGTGCTCGTGACAAACGGGCAGATTGCAGAGTCGCCCTGGCTGCAGCTCCTGCCGTACGTCGATGCCGTCAACATCGATCTCAAGGGCTTCACGCAGGCATTCTACGATTGGATCGGCGGCAGCCTTGAGACAACAAAAGCCGCCATTCGCATGGCGGCTGAGCAGGGTGTTCATGTTGAAGTGACGACGCTTGTGATACCGGGGGAAAATGACAGCGCAGCGGACATGGCGGCAGAAGCACGGTGGCTGTCGCAGCTTTCCTGGGAACTGCCGCTGCATCTTTCGCGTTATTTCCCACGGTATCAGCTCGATATCCCGATGACGCTGGCTTCAACTCTCCATACCTTGCAGCAGGTGGCTCAGAAATTCCTTCGCTACGTGCATCTCGGCAACATCTGAAGCGTTCACGATTCCGGTGCATGCCGGGCCGCGCGTTTCTCATAGTACCAGGCACCGGCAATCAGCACGACGGCGAAGACGCAGACGACGATGAGCCGCGTCGGGTCCTCCTGATGCGTGATCGTATCATGGCCGATGATGGCCTCGATGCCCGTCGAGGGGAACTTGCCGACGAATGACGAGATTACGTAGTCACGCCAGCTCATGGCCGAGAGCGCACCGAGCGCGTTGAGGAGAATGGACGGGAAGTAGGGAACCATGCGGGCAATCAGCATGACGACAAAGCCCTGGCGCCCGCTGTATTTGTCGAGGTTTGCCAGCGTCTTGTGCTTGCTGATGATCTTTTCGGCCGCATCGCGGAAGAAGAAGCGCATGAGGCCGAAGCTCAGCGTCACGCCGACGGTTTCGGCAACGACACTGAGGAAGATGCCCCAGAAGATGCCGAAGATCAGCGTGTTGGCCGTCGAGAAGATGATGGCGGGCGGGAAGCCCAGCGCATTGACAAACAGGGTCAGCAGAAAACTGAAGACTATGGCCCAGGGTCCGAAGGATGCGATGTATTCGGCCGTTTCCTTGATGTCGCCGCGGGAAAGAAGACCTGCAAGATGCGGCAGGAAAGCCGGATTCAACAGGTGGATGATGAGAAAGAGCAGGACGATAGCCAAGGCTGCCGCGACTTTGACCATGCCCATGGATTTATGCAGGCGCAAGATGTGTATCCTCCTAAAACAAATTCACATGCCTATTATACCATTTCTCTCATGGAGATTACATGAATTCTATGGTAAAATGAAAACGATATGTCTGAAACCGGGCATGGAAAGGAGCGGGTAGCAAACCCATGGACAAGTTGAAACCGCAGCGCTGGCATGACGGCCTGTTCGCAGGCGTTATGACGGCGCTGCCGCTGGCAGCTTCGCTGCTCGTCGTGACCAATCTGCTCGTGATGACGGGGATGCCCTTTACGGGTGTCTACACGGCATCGTTTGTCACGGCCATCATCGGTACCATCCTGATGGGACGGTGCCGTTTAGCCGTCGCGGCAGCACCGGGACTGGCCCTGACATCCTGGCTGGTCTATATCGTGATCCTCGCGCGGGGCGTGAGCTGGCAGATGGTGCTCTTCATGGGAGCAGCGGCGTCGCTCGTATCGTTCCTGCTCCTGGCCGGCGCGCTGCGCTTCCCGTGGCTGCAGCAACTTCCCGAAAAGCTGATGCCGCCTTGCCTGCGCCGGGCCTTGCGTGGGGCGGTCGGCCTCATGCTTATTGCGCTCGGGCTCTTCGAGGGGCGGCTGCTCATGGGCGCGCCGACAGGGCTTTTGCAGCTCGGCGGCTTTTCAGATCCCATGGCCTATCTGAGCTTTACGGGCATCCTCGTGCTCTTCGGACTCATGGCCATGAAGAAGCGCTGGGCACCGGGCGCGGCGTTCCTCGTGACAGCAGTGCTGGCCTTCATCGGCGGCTTCTGGGTCTTGCCGGATGCGCCGTTCCTGCAGCCGGAGGGGCTTGACCGGACGGGGCTGCAGCTCATCTTCATGACGGGCTGGCAGACCATATCACCGGCCTGTTATTTCGACCTCTCCGTTTTCCTGCTGCTCTTCCTGCTGGTTTCCGGTGCCGGCAGTCTCACCGCACTGGCACCGGAAGCGGCGAAGCGGAAGCCGCTCTGCCTGCTGTCACTGGTGAGCTTTATCGGTTGCCTGCTCGGCACCATGCCGGTCATGGCGGCGCCGGAGTCGGCCGTTGGGCAGGCTGTCGGCAGCAGCCGCCCGCAGCGCATGGCGTATTGGACGGCCGCCGTTCTCGCGCTGCTGCTCGTGGCAGAGCCTGTGATGGCGTCGCTGGCGAGCTTTGCAGCCGTCATGGTGCCGGTGCTCGTCGGAGCGGGCATCGTGATGCTCCGGCGCATGGGACCGGTATTTCAGGGCGATTTTGCCGAGCAGGCAGCGGCGGGAGTGCTGTTCCTGCTGCTGCCGCTGACACAGGATATCGCAGCGGGACTAGGGGCTTCCGTCATTGCCTATGTCTGCCTCAAGCTGCTGGCCGGCTGCGATGACGAGGTGCCACGCCCGATGCGGGTGCTCGCCGTTTGTTTTGCCCTGTATTTTTTCTTCGGGTTTTGGTCAATGATTTGATGATATCGTGAATGGAATAAAGATAAGGAGTGTTCTTATTCGTGTCAATGCATTGGAATTCTTATGGAAAATATCTTTTGACGGGGGTCGTCCTCGGATCCTTCCTGTTTTATGCACCGCATGTCACAGAGGCAAAGCGTCATAAAACGCAGCCACAGCCGCAGACCAAAGTGGAGCAGCATGCTTCTGCCAAGGTGGATTCGCGTGTGGAGATGCACCCCGATCTGCGCCGGGAAGACCAATTGCATGCCACGTCGGAAAAGGAGCTGTCGGGAGGCAGTGACTTCCAGTCGCGCATCCATGCAATCCTCTATCCGGGCGGACAGCAGAGCCCGTCCATGACGCCTCTTTCGGTGCCGCAGACCATGTCGGCCTACGATGATTCGATCATCGGCACGCCGCTTGCCAGCCAGGAACAGTGCGTGCGCTATCTCTTGAGCGTCAATCCGCATCCGGACATCACGGTCACGCCGCAGGAGCTCGTCTCATACTACTATGAAGAGGGCGAGCGCGAGGGCATCCGCCCCGATGTGGCCTTTGCACAGGCGCTGAAGGAAACGGGCTTCTTCCGCTACGGCGGCGACGTCATCCCGCAGCAGAACAACTTCTGCGGGCTCGGCACGACGGGCGGCGGCGTCAAGGGGGCGTTCTTCCAAACGGCACAGCTCGGCGTCCGCGCACATATCCAGCACCTCCTGGCCTATGCTTCGACGCGCGAGCCGAGCGCACCCGTCATCGATCCGCGCTATCAGCTCGTGCGTGACTCCTATGGTGACCGCACGCTTGGACGCTGGGAAGACCTCAACGGACGCTGGGCCGTACCGGGCCATACGTATGGACAGAGCATCCTCTCGATGTTCCGCGCCATGCTGACCGAATGAGAACCGCATCGTCCGGATGATTCCATAGAATTTCCTGTTACGTTCTCTATGATGAAGAAAGCGATTTGTATTTGAAAGGGATGAAGATCTACTAATGATTACTACGAACAACGTCAGCCTCCAGTTTGGCAAACGTGTCCTCTACAAGGATGTCAACCTTAAGTTCACGCCGGGCAACTGCTACGGCATCATCGGTGCGAACGGTGCTGGCAAATCCACGTTCCTGAAACTTTTGGCCGGCGATATCGAGCCGACGAGCGGCGTGATCGAGATCACGCCGGGCGAGCGCCTGGCTGTGCTGCAGCAGGACCATTACGCCTACGATGATTACGAGGTCCTGCGCACGGTCATCATGGGACACAAGCGTCTCGTGGAGATCATGGACGAGAAGGATGCGCTCTATGCCAAGCCGGATTTCTCGGAGGAAGACGGCATGCGCGCGTCGGAGCTCGAGGCGGAGTTTGCCGAGCTCAACGGCTGGGATGCGGAATCGGAGGCAGCACGTCTGCTCAATGGCCTCGGCATTCCTGAGAATGAGCACAGCATGAAGATGGCAGATCTCACGGCCAAGGAAAAGGTCCGCGTGCTCCTGGCACAGGCGCTGTTCGGCAACCCGGATATCCTGCTGCTCGATGAGCCGACGAACCATCTCGACGTCGAGTCCATTAACTGGCTCGAGAATTTCCTCGCGGATTTCCCGAATACGGTCATCGTCGTTTCGCATGACCGTCACTTTCTCAACCAGGTCTGCACGTATATCTGCGACGTCGATTTTGGCGAGATCAAGCTCTATGCCGGCAACTACGACTTCTGGTATCAGTCGAGCCAGCTGGCATTGCAGCTGCAGAAGGAGCAGAACAAGAAGGCGGAGGAGAAGATCAAGGAACTCCAGAACTTCATCGCGCGCTTTGCCGCCAATGCCGCCAAATCCAAGCAGGCGACGAGCCGTAAGAAGCTGCTCGACAAAATCAAGGTCGAGGATATCAAGCCTTCTTCGCGCCGTTATCCGTACATTGCCTTCACGCCGGACCGCGAGGCTGGTGACCAGCTGCTGCAGGTCGACGGTATCTCGAAGATGGTCGACGGCGAGCAGGTGCTCAAGAATGTCAGCTTCACGCTGAAGCGCGGCGATAAGGTCGCTTTTGTTGGTCCGAACAGCATCGGCAAGACGATGCTCTTCAAGATCCTCATGGGTGAGGAACAGGCAGATGAAGGCACGTTCAAATGGGGCGTGACGACGACGCAGGCGTACCTGCCGTCCGACAACTCCGCTTATTTTGACGGCGTTGATCTCAATCTCGTCGACTGGCTGCGCCAGTATTCAAAGGACCCGGATGAGACGTTCGTGCGCGGTTTCCTCGGACGCATGCTGTTCTCGGGCGAGGAGAGCCAGAAGAAGGCATCCGTTCTTTCCGGCGGCGAGCGCGTGCGCTGCATGCTGTCGCGCATGATGCTCTCCGGCGCCAACGTCCTGCTGCTCGATGAACCGACGAACCATCTCGATCTGGAGTCCATCACGGCGCTCAACAACGGCCTCATTGCCTTCAAGGGAACGGCCCTTTTCGTGTCGCACGACCATGAATTTGTTCAGACGATTGCCAACCGCATCATCGATATCACGCCGGATGGCGTCGTCGACCGCCTTTCGACGTACGACGACTTCCTGGCCAATGAGACGGTGCGTCAGCAGCTGGCGGAGAAATATAAGAAATAAGGCGATAAACCGATGTTCGATAAATTCTTGCATAATGCCATAGAAGATGCCAGTGCCACGGCACGGCTGCGCGAGATGATCGCCGTGCTGCGCAAGCGCGAGGTCGTGCGCGGCATGACGCCGGAAAAACTCCGGCAGGTGCTCGAGGATCTCGGCCCGACTTTTGTCAAGCTCGGCCAGGTCATGAGCATGCGCCCGGATTTCCTGCCGCCTGAGTACTGTGATGAGCTCATGAAGCTGCAGACGGGGGCCAAGCCGCTGCCGTTTCGCGTGATTCTCGAGGTCATCGAGCAGGAATACAGCCGGCGCTGGAATCAGGTGTTCCAGAGCATTGACGAGGAAGCCCTGGGCTCAGCGAGTATCGCACAGGTGCACCGCGCCGTGCTCACGACGGGGGAGAAAGTCGTCGTCAAGGTGCAGCGCCCGGGCATCTATGAGATCATGAGCAAGGATATCCTGCTGCTGAAGCGGGCGGCGACCCTGCTCAAGATCATCAGCCGCTCGCAGGATGTCCTCGATTTCAATATGGTGCTCGACGAGATGTGGATGATTGCCAAGCAGGAGATGGATTTCCTGATGGAGGCAGATCACATCGAGGAGTTTGAGCATCTCAACCGCGATGTCGATTACGTTTCCTGCCCGAAGGTCTATCGTCAGCTTTCAACCCAGCACATCCTCGTCATGGAATTTATCGACGGCGTGCGCCTTGATGATTTCGATGCCCTGCGCGCCAATGGCTATGACATCACGCTTTTGGGCCGGCGCCTCGGCGAAAACTACGTCAAGCAGATCATCGAGGACGGTTATTTCCATGCCGATCCGCATCCCGGCAATATCTGGATCCGCAACGGCCGCATCGTCTGGCTGGACCTCGGCATGATGGGCAGGCTTTCAAGCCGCGACCGCATGGCCATCCGCAAGGCCGTCTATGCGCTTGCGAATCACGATACCTTTGAGATGAAGGCGGCCGTCCTGTCGCTCGGCGTCGTCCATGGACGCATCAATCACACGGCGCTCTATCAGGACATCGATGCGCTGATGGCTCAGTACAGTTCGCTGGATTTCCGCTCGCTGCAGATGGGCGTGCTGACGCGTCAGATCATGAATATCCTGCGCGTGCATCATATCGGTTGTCCGCAGGGGCTCTCGATGTTCGCG
The DNA here is from genome assembly GCF_003458855.1 of Mitsuokella sp. AF21-1AC. Classification (NCBI taxonomy): domain Bacteria; kingdom Bacillati; phylum Bacillota; class Negativicutes; order Selenomonadales; family Selenomonadaceae; genus Mitsuokella; species Mitsuokella sp. AF21-1AC. The sequence goes on along the minus strand of NZ_QRVW01000005.1, from coordinate 61,530 downwards.
CGCGGCGTCCTGACGATAGAGGGCGTCATGCGCCTCTGCTGTCCGAAGGTCAGCTTTGTCGAGATCTTTGCCAAGAGCCTGTCGGTCGATTTCAAGAAGAACTTCAACTGGCGCGATGAGCTCGACAAGGCCAAGCGCGAGGGACTCGTGCTCCTGCGCAAGTCCGCGCAGCTGCCCGAGCAGATCTCGGACATCCTCAAGATGACGATGAGCGGCCAGACGAAGGTCAATCTCGATCTGACGGGGGCGGAAGAGCCGCTCCGGCACCTCGACCGCATGATCAACAAGGTCATATTGGCCGTGCTCTGTGCGGCTCTGCTGCTGGCTTCCAGCACGATATGCACGACGAATATGACGCCGAAGATCATGGAGATTCCCCTTCTGGGATTCCTGGGCTATGCGATTGCCTTTATCTTGAGCATCCGCATCATCTGGGATATCCACAAGGGGATTTGAGTGTGGCATTCTGGCGGGAAACATGGTAAAATTCCCTTATATATTCCTGCTGCCGGTGAAGCTGCCGGCAGCGCAGGATCAGGAAAACGATTTGTCCGAGGAGGAAACGGCATGAGAGGGATTCGCGGGGCAATCACGGTTGCACACAATGAGAAGGAAGAGATCTGGCAGGCAGCACAGGACATGATGCAGGAGATCCTGCAGCGCAATGCGCTGCAGCCCGAGGATATTGGCGCGGTCATCTTTTCGATGACGGAGGATCTCACAGCGTCTTTTCCGACTGCTGGCGTGCGCCGTATTCCAGGTTTTGAACTCGTGCCGCTCTTTGATGCGCGTCAGTGTGCCATCGAGGGAAGCCTGCCGCTCTGCATTCGCGTGCTTGTCCTGGCCGATACGGACCTCAGACAGGCGGAGATCCGGCATGTCTATCTTGGTAAAGCCGCACGCCTTCGTCCGGATATTGCCGGCTGATTTATGAACTGAAAAACGGCAGATGCATGGCTTGTGTCAGATGCATCTGCCGTTTATTTTTACAAAAGAAAAAGAAACGAACCAATGATTTAATATATGCACATAAGAAAAGATTTTTATGTTATTTTCTTATATGCATATAGTTGAATTATGTTGAATCATGTTGTGAGTGCTCATTCTTGGCCGTTATCTGTATTTTACGGATTGCCAGGCTCTGTACTTTTACAGAAAAATCTTGTACAATGAATAAGTAAAATAAAACATTTCAGAATCAAATGGTAAGGGGAGATACGTTTTGAGTAACATCGATACGAAATGCGTCAATGCGATCCGCGTCCTGTCTGCAGACGCCATCCAGAAAGCAAAATCTGGTCATCCTGGCCTGCCGCTCGGCAGTGCAGCCATGGCCTATGAGCTGTGGGCAAACCATATGAATCACAATCCGAAGGATACGAAGTGGGCAAACCGCGACCGCTTCATCCTCTCGGGCGGCCATGGTTCGGCCATGCTGTACTCGCTGCTGCACTTCTTCGGCTATGGTCTGACCATGGACGATATGAAGCAGTTCCGTCAGCTCGGTTCCCTGACGCCGGGCCATCCGGAATACGGCCACACGGTCGGTGTAGAAGCCACGACGGGCCCGCTCGGTGCTGGCATGGGCATGGCTGTCGGCATGGCAATGGCAGAGGCACATCTCGCATCGATGTTCAACCGCCCGGGCTATCCGGTCGTTGACCACTACACGTTCGCGCTCGGCGGCGACGGCTGCATGATGGAGGGCATTTCCTCCGAGGCCTTCTCGCTGGCCGGCACGCTTGGCCTGTCGAAGCTCATCGTCCTCTACGATTCCAACAAGATCTCCATCGAGGGCAACACGGATATCGCCTTCACGGAAGATGTCCAGGCCCGCATGCGTGCCTTCGGCTTCCAGACGATCACGGTCGAGGACGGCAACGATCTTGAAGCCATCGGCAAGGCCATCGAAGAGGCCAAGGCAGATAAAGAGCATCCGTCCTTCATCACGGTGCGCACGCAGATCGGCTACGGCTGCCCGGCCAAGCAGGGCAAGGCCAGCGCTCATGGCGAGCCGCTCGGCGATGAGAACGTCAAGGCCCTGAAGGAGAACCTTGGCTGGCCGGAGCCTGAGAAGACCTTCAACATCCCGGAGGATGTCTATGCGCATTATGCAGAGAAGGCCAAGAAAGGCGAAGAGGCAGAAGCTGCCTGGAACAAGATGTTCGCTGAGTACTGCGAGAAGTTCCCGGAAGACAAGGCACGCTGGGAGAAATATCACACGGCTGTCAACGCTGAGGCTCTCTACAACAACGATGCATTCTGGGCTAAGGAAGAGAAGGCTGTGGCAACGCGTGCTCTCTCCGGCAAGAAGATCAACTTCCTCAAGGACATCATGCCGAACCTCATCGGCGGCAGTGCTGACCTCGCACCGTCCAACAAGACGCATATGGAAGGCGAGAGCGATTTCAGCAAGACGAATTATGCGGGCCGCAACCTGCACTTCGGCGTCCGCGAGCTGGCCATGGCTGCCATCGAGAACGGCCTGATGCTTCACGGCGGTCTGCGCGCTTATGTCGCTACCTTCTTCGTCTTCAGCGACTATATGAAGCCGATGATGCGCCTCGCAGCTCTCATGCACCTGCCGACGACGTACGTCCTGACGCATGACAGCATCGGTGTCGGCGAAGACGGCCCGACGCATGAGCCAATCGAACAGCTTGCCATGTTGCGCTCGCTGCCGAATTTCAACGTCTTCCGTCCGGCCGATGCCACGGAGACGGCTGCCGGCTGGTATCTGGCTGTCACGTCCGAGCATACGCCGACGGCTCTCGTGCTCACGCGCCAGAACCTGCCGCAGCTGCCGGGCTCCAGCAAGGATGCTCTGAAGGGGGCTTACGTCGTTTCGGAAGCCAAGGACACTGCGAACATGGATGGTATCCTCATCGGTACGGGCTCTGAGGTTTCGCTGGCCATTGAGGCACAGGAAGAGCTCGCCAAGAGCGGTATCGACGTTCGCGTCGTTTCCATGCCGTGCATGGATCTCTTCGAGCAGCAGAGCGCTGAGTACAAGGAAAGCGTCCTGCCGAAGGATGTCCGCGCACGTGTTGCCGTTGAAGCACTCTCGAGCTTCGGCTGGGGCCGCTACGTCGGCCTTGACGGCGCTACGGTCTGCATGGAGGGCTTCGGTGCCTCGGCACCTGCCAACCTGCTCTTTGAGAAGTTCGGCTTCACGAAGCAGCATGTGGTTGAAACAGCCATGAAGGTCATCGCTGCCAACAAGTAAAATAACGTATCGTTTTGTATACATGAGGGGCTTGCTTTGGCAGGCCTCTTATTTTTGTAATCTTTTATCCTCAAAATGTAGGGATATATAACACAAATGTCCTTTTTATCGCACTTGATATAGAAAATGATACGCTAGGGTGCGTGGACAAGAAAATCTTTATAAAATAAGTGTTGACAAGGGTTTTGGAGGGTGTTATATTATAGGAGTGCCTGATTTGAGCGCACGATTTAGTGATACAGGAGAGTGAAAGCAATGACACTGGATACACTGAAAAGTGCCAGTCGGGTGATTGGTATCAAGCAGGTTTCCAAAGCTGTGAAGCGGGAAAGCGTGATGAGCGTTTTCATCGCCGATGATGCAGATGAGCGCGTGACGGCGCCGCTCGTTCTTCTCTGTGAAGAGCATGGCGTCACGGTTGAGCATGCAGAGACAATGCAGGAGCTCGGCAAAGCGTGCGGCATCGAAGTCGGTGCAGCGGCAGCGGCGGTCCTCAAGCAGCCTATTTGTTAAAAACTCAGGAGCACTGCTTCGGGGTTTTAATAAATAATAAATTCTCAATATGAAGGAAGGAGGTGCATGTATGCCTACTATCAATCAGTTAGTTCGTAAGAGCAGAAAGAGCATGCAGGAGAAGTCCAAAGCACCAGCACTCAAGAATTGCCCGCAGAAACGTGGTGTTTGCACGCGTGTTTACACGTCTACGCCGAAGAAGCCGAACTCGGCTCTGCGTAAGGTTGCCCGTGTTCGTTTGACGAACAGCATCGAGGTTACCGCATACATCCCAGGCATTGGTCATAATCTTCAGGAGCATAGCGTTGTTCTGATTCGCGGCGGTCGTGTCAAGGACCTGCCAGGTGTTCGTTACCACATCATCCGTGGTTCGCTCGATACTGCCGGTGTGCAGGATCGCGGCCAGGGCCGTTCCAAGTACGGTGCGAAGAAAGCCAAAGCGAAGAAGAAATAAGAAACGGATTCCTGCCTGAGGGCGGGAGACATATGCTAATGAAGAAGGAGGTAAAACAATGCCAAGAAAAGGTTCCGTACCGAAGCGCGACGTACTGCCGGATCCGGTGTACCACAGCAAGACGGTTACGAAATTCATCAACAAGGTAATGCTCTCCGGTAAGAAGAGCGTTGCAGAGCGCGTCGTTTATGATGCGTTTGAGACGATCCGTGCCAAGACGGGCAAGGATCCTCTCGAGGTTTTTGAGACTGCTCTCAAGAACGTTATGCCGGTCCTCGAGGTACGCGCACGCCGCGTCGGTGGTGCAAACTACCAGGTTCCGGTTGAAGTTCGTCCGGATCGTCGCATGACGCTCGGCATTCGCTGGATCGTCAACTACGCTCGCCTGCGCGGTGAGAAGACGATGGATGAGCGCCTTTCCGGTGAGCTCATGGATGCTGCCAATAACACGGGTGCAGCAATCAAGAAGAAGGAAGATACGCATAAGATGGCCGAGGCCAACAAGGCATTCGCACATTATCGCTGGTAATCCCTTCTATATCATTAAGGAGCGATATTAAAAGTGGCAAGAGAGTATTCCCTTGAAAAAACTCGTAACATCGGTATCATGGCTCACATCGATGCCGGTAAGACGACGACCACGGAACGTATCCTCTTCTACACGGGTGTAAACCACAAGATCGGCGAGGTACATGATGGTGCCGCAACGATGGACTGGATGGTTCAGGAGCAGGAGCGTGGTATCACGATCACGTCCGCTGCAACGACCTGCCATTGGAAGAATCATCGCATCAACATCATCGATACGCCGGGTCACGTGGACTTCACGGTAGAGGTTGAGCGTTCCCTGCGCGTACTCGATGGCGCTGTAGCAGTCCTGACTGCTCGCGGCGGTGTCGAGCCTCAGACTGAAACCGTTTGGCGTCAGGCTGAGAACTACAACGTTCCGCGTATGGCTTATGTCAACAAGATGGACATCACCGGCGCGGACTTCTTCAACGTCATCAAGATGATGAAGGAACGCCTCAATGCAAATGCAGTTGCCATCCAGCTGCCGATCGGTGCTGAGGATTCCTTCAAGGGTATCGTCGATCTCGTCAAGATGGAAGCCATCGTCTATGAAGACGATCTCGGCAAAGTCGAGGATGAGGTTGCAATCCCGGATGACATGAAGGATCAGGCTGAAGAATACCGTGAGATCCTCCTCGAGGCTCTTTCTGAGCTCGATGATGACTTCATGGAGAAATACCTCGGCGGTGAAGAGATCACCGAGGAAGAGATTAAGAAGGTCATCCGCAAGGGTACGGTCGAGTGCAAGCTCTGCCCGGTTACCTGCGGTACTTCCTATCGCAACAAGGGCGTTCAGCCGCTCCTCGATGCGATTGTTGATTACATGCCGGCTCCGACGGATATCCCGCCGATCGCTGGTGTGAATCCTGAGACGGGTGAAGAAGACCATCGTCCGGCAAGTGACGAGGCTCCGTTCTCCGCACTCGCATTCAAGATCATGACGGATCCTTACGTTGGTAAGCTCGCATTCTTCCGCGTTTACTCCGGTATCCTCGATGGTGGCTCCTACGTGTACAATTCTACGAAGGGCAAGAAAGAGCGTATCGGCCGTATCCTGCAGATGCACGCCAACAACCGTAAGGAAATTGACCGCGTTTACAGCGGTGATATCGCTGCTGCCGTCGGCCTCAAGGACACGACGACGGGCGACACGCTCTGCGATGAAGAGCATCCGATCATCCTCGAGTCCATGGTCTTCCCGGATCCGGTTATCTCCGTTGCGGTTGAGCCGTCCACGAAGAACGACCAGGAGAAGATGGGCGTTGCCCTTCAGAAGCTCGCTGAAGAAGATCCGACCTTCCGCGTCCGCACGGACCAGGAAACGGGCCAGACAATCATCTCCGGCATGGGTGAGCTTCACCTGCAGATCATCGTTGACCGTATGCTCCGCGAGTTCAAGGTCGACTGCAAAGTTGGCGAGCCGCAGGTTGCTTACCGCGAGACGATCCGCAAGTCTGTCGAGGCAGAAGGCAAGTTCGTCCGCCAGTCCGGTGGTCATGGCCAGTACGGTCACTGCTGGCTCAAGCTCGAGCCGCAGGAGCCGGGCGAAGGCTTTGTATTCGAAAACAAAGTCGTCGGCGGTGCAATTCCGAAGGAATTCATCAAGCCGATCGAAGATGGCGTCAAGCAGGCTATGGAAGCAGGCGTTGTTGCCGGCTATCCGGTTGTCGATGTCAAGGTAACGGTCTTTGACGGTTCCTTCCACGAAGTCGACTCCTCGGAGGCAGCGTTTAAGGTTGCTGGTTCCATGGCGTTCCGCAACGGCGCAGAAAAGGCAAATCCGGTTCTCCTCGAGCCGTATGTTAAAGTCGAAGTCACGGTTCCGGAAGAGTACATGGGCGACGTTATCGGCGACCTGAACTCCCGCCGCGGCCGCATCGATGGCATGGAAGCACGCAATGGTTCCCAGGTCATCAACGGCTTCGTTCCGCTCTCCGAGATGTTCGGTTACTCGACGGATTTGCGTTCCAAGACCCAGGGCCGCGGGAACTACAGCATGGAAGTTGCTTACTATGATGAAGTTCCTAAAAATATTGCTGACAAGATTGTCGCAAAAAACAAAGGTGAATAAGGGAGGAAAACATCACAATGGCTAAAGAAAAGTTTGAAAGAACTAAACCGCATGTCAACATCGGTACGATTGGTCACGTTGACCATGGCAAGACGACGCTGACGGCTGCAATCACGAAAGTCCTTTCCGAGACGGAAGGCTGCAAGGCTTCCTTCGAAGACTATGCAGATATCGATAAGGCTCCGGAAGAGCGTGAGCGCGGTATCACGATCAACACGGCTCACGTTGAGTATGAGACGCCGAAACGTCACTATGCACACGTTGACTGCCCGGGCCATGCTGACTATGTCAAGAACATGATCACCGGCGCTGCTCAGATGGATGGTGCTATCCTGGTTGTTTCCGCAGCTGATGGCCCGATGCCGCAGACTCGTGAGCACATCCTGCTCGCTCGTCAGGTTGGTGTTCCGGCAATCGTTGTCTTCCTCAACAAGGTTGACCAGGTTGACGATCCTGAGCTCCTCGAGCTCGTTGAGATGGAAGTTCGCGAGCTGCTCTCCAGCTACGACTTCCCGGGCGATGACATCCCTGTTATCGCTGGTTCCGCTCTGAAGGCCCTCGAAGGCGACGAAGAGCAGAAGAAGAACATCCTCAAGCTCATGGAAGCTGTTGATGATTATATCCCGACGCCGGAGCGCGACAACGCTAAGCCGTTCCTGATGCCGGTCGAGGATGTCTTCACGATCACTGGCCGCGGCACGGTTGCTACGGGCCGTGTTGAGCGTGGTGAGCTCAAGATGAACGATACGGTTGAGATCGTTGGTCTGCAGGACGAGCCGCGTCAGACGGTTGTCACGGGCATCGAGATGTTCCGCAAGATGCTTGATTTCGCTGAGGCTGGCGATAACATCGGTGCTCTGCTCCGTGGTATCGACCGCAAAGAGATCGAGCGTGGTCAGGTTCTCGCAAAGCCGGGCACGATTCATCCGCACACGAAGTTCAAGGCTCAGGTCTATGTCCTGACGAAAGAAGAAGGTGGCCGTCATACGCCGTTCTTCACGAACTATCGCCCGCAGTTCTACTTCCGCACGACGGACGTAACTGGCGTAGTCAAACTGCCGGAAGGCACGGAGATGGTTATGCCTGGCGATAACGTCGAGATGGAAGTTGAGCTCATCACCCCGATCGCTATCGAGAAGGGCCTGCGCTTCGCTATCCGCGAAGGTGGTCACACGGTTGGTGCTGGCCGCGTAACGGAAATCGAAGGCTAATCTTCAAACTTAATCTTTTCATAAGAGCGGCGCTCGCGTCGCTCTTATTTAAAGGTTAAAATATATATGGTACCCCCCAATGCGATGACGTGGCAGATGGCTCGGGTGTACCCGAGGGAACTGTTACGGAGAAATGTTTGGGCCAAGAGCCTGGACGATAAGGAGGAAAACAAATTGTCGAAACAGCAGAAAATCAGAATCCGTTTGAAGGCTTATGATCATAAAGCCCTCGATCAGAGTGCCGTAAAGATTGTCGATACGGCAAAGAAGACTGGTGCAATGGTATCCGGTCCGATTCCTCTTCCGACGGAAAAGAACATCTATACGATCCTGCGTTCCCCGCATGTCAACAAGGACAGCCGTGAGCAGTTTGAAATGCGCACGCATAAGCGTCTGATCGACATTCTGCAGCCGACCAACAAAACGGTCGATGCTCTGATGCGTCTTGACCTGCCGGCAGGCGTAGACATCGAAATCAAACTGTAATCCGAGGAGGTGGAATGAATGTCTAAAGCTATCTTAGGTAGAAAACTTGGTATGACTCAGATCTTCACGGAAGAAGGCAAAGTTGTCCCGGTTACGGTCGTAGAGTCTGGCAACAACATCGTGATCCAGAACAAGACGGTTGAGTCTGACGGCTACAACGCAGTACAGCTCGGCTTCGGTGAAGTTAAAGAAAATAAAGTAAACAAACCCCTGAAAGGCCATTTCGAGAAGGCTGGCGTAAGCCCTGTAAAGTTCATTCGCGAGATGCGTCTTGCAGATGCTTCTGAATATAAAGTCGGTGATTCCATCGGCGTTGACATATTTAGTGCTGGAGAACTGGTTGATGTTACGGGTACTTCCAAAGGTAAGGGTTTTGCCGGCGGTATCAAACGTCACAACTTCGCTCGTGGTCCTATGGGACATGGTTCCAAATCCCATCGTGAGCCGGGTTCCACTGGTGCCATGATTTCCGGTCCTGGTGGACGTGTCCTCAAGGGCAAGAAGCTCCCGGGCCGCATGGGTGGCGAGCGCGTTACGGTTCAGCGCCTCACGGTCGTCCGTGTCGATGCAGACCGCAACCTTATCCTCATCAAGGGCGCAATTCCGGGCCCGAAGAAGAGCTTCGTTGTGATCAAGAGCACCGTTAAGCCGGGCAAAAACTGATTGGAAGGAGGACACCAACAATTATGGCTACAGTAGCAGTTTATGACATCACCAACAATCAGGTTGGCGATATCGAATTGAATGACAGCATCTTCGGCGTAGAGATGAATGCAGGCCTCCTGCATCAGGCCGTTGTTATGCAGCTCGCAGCTCAGCGCCTTGGCACGCATGCCACGAAAACGCGCGGCTTTGTCCGTGGCGGTGGCCGCAAGCCCTGGAAGCAGAAAGGCACGGGCCGTGCCCGCGCTGGTTCGACGCGCAGCCCGCTGTGGGTCGGCGGTGGTACGGTTTTCGGACCGCATCCGCGCAAGTATGCTTTCTCCATGCCGCGCAAGCAGCGTCGTCTCGCTCTCAAATGCGCACTTTCCGATAAGGTCAAGAGCGGCGATCTGATCGTTCTCGAGAGCCTCGATTTCGATGCTCCGAAGACGAAGCAGGTTGTCAAGATGCTCGGCGACTTCGGCGTAGATTCCAAGGCTCTCTTCGTCACGGCTGACGAGGCAGAGAACGTTGAGAAATCCGCACGCAACATTCCGGGTGCAAAAGCTATCCAGGCGCTGGGACTGAATGTCTATGATATCCTGAATCATGGCAAGCTGTTCATCACGAAGGATGCCATCACCCGCATCGAGGAGGTATTCGCATAATGGAAGCACGTGATATCCTGATCCGTCCGCTGATCACTGAGAGAACGACTCAGCTCATGGCTGAAGGCAAGTACGTCTTCGTTGTTGCGAAAGCAGCCAACAAGATTGAGATTGCCAAAGCAGTCGCTGAAATCTTCAACGTCAAGGTTGAAAAGGTCAATACGGTCAACGTACTTGGCAAAACGAAACGCATGGGCCGCACGTCTGGCAAGCGCCCTGACTATAAAAAAGCTATCGTGAAGCTCGCTGCTGGCGAAAGCATCGAGTTCTTCGAAGCATAATCGAGAAAAGGAGGTACACTTAAGTGGCAGTAAAGAGTTTTAAACCATATTCTGCAGGCAGACGCTTCATGACGGTCGCATCGTTCGATGAGATCACGGCAAGCAAGCCTGAGAAGTCCCTGACGGAACGCCTCAAGAAAACGGGCGGCCGCAATCAGCAGGGCCGTCTGACCGTCCGTCATCAGGGCGGCGGCCACAAGCGTCTCTATCGTGTCATTGACTTCAAGCGCACGAAAGACGGTATCCCGGCTCGCGTCGCTACGATTGAGTACGATCCGAACCGCAGCGCTCGCATCGCTCTGCTCAACTACGTAGACGGCGAGAAGCGCTACATCCTCGCACCGAACGGCCTCAAGGTCGGCGATCAGGTCGTTTCCGGCCCGGACGCTGATATCAAGGTCGGCAACGCACTTCCGCTCAAGAACATCCCGGTTGGTACTACGGTACACAACGTTGAGCTGAAGATCGGCAAGGGCGCACAGCTCGTTCGCAGTGCTGGTACGTCCGCTCAGCTCATGGCTAAGGAAGGCGATTATGCACTCCTCCGCATGCCGTCCGGCGAGCTTCGCAAAGTCCACATCAACTGCCGTGCAACGATCGGTGAAGTCGGCAACCTCGAGCACGAGAACATCACGCTCGGCAAGGCTGGCCGTTCCCGCTGGCTCGGCATTCGCCCGGAGAACCGCGGCGTTGCCATGAACCCGAACGATCATCCGCATGGCGGCGGCGAGGGCCGTTCTCCTGTTGGCCGCAAGCACCCTGTTACGAAGTGGGGCAAATGCGCAATGGGTGCCAAGACCCGTCGCAAGAAGGCTTCCGACAAGCTCATCGTCAAAGGACGCACGAAATAATAGAAATCGACAGGCAGCCTAGTGCCGCCTGACGAAAGGAGGAGACACTTTGTCAAGATCTATTAAAAAAGGACCTTACGTTGCAGAGAGCCTGATGAAGAAGATCACGGCCCTGAACGAGGCTAACGATAAGAAAGTTGTTAAGACCTGGTCGAGAAGCTCCACGATTTTCCCGGAGTTCGTTGGTCATACGATTGCTGTTCATGACGGCCGCAAGCATGTCCCCGTTTACATCACGGAAGACATGGTTGGCCACAAGCTCGGTGAGTTCGCTCCGACGCGTACTTTCAAGGGCCATGCAGGCGAAGAGAGAAAGACCGCTCTGAAATAATTTTGCGAAAGGAGAATCCTTGTGGAATCGAAAGCAGTAGCTAAATATGTTCGCATCGCTCCGCGCAAAGTTCGTGTGGTCATGGATCTCATCCGTGGCAAGAACGTCGCTGAAGCGTTCGCGATTCTGAAATTCACGCCGAAGGCTGGCGCTGAAGTAGTTGAGAAGGTTCTGCGTTCTGCTGTTGCAAACGCTGAGAACAACTTTGATATGGACGTCGAGAAGCTCTTCGTCAAGACGGCATTCGTCGACCAGGGCCCGACGCTCAAGCGCATCCATCCGCGTTCCCGTGGACAGGCCTTCAAGATTTTGAAGCGTACGTCCCATGTAACCATCGTCGTTGACGAGAAGAACTGAGTAAGGAGGGAAACGGTTTGGGTCAGAAAGTAAATCCGCATGGTATTCGTCTTGGCATTGTCAAGGATTGGGATGCTAAGTGGTATGCAGATAAAGATTTTGCAGCAAACCTGCATGAAGATATCAAGATCCGTGATTATCTGAAGCAGAGCCTTCAGGCAGCTGGTGTTTCCAGAATTGAGACGGAGCGCAGCAAGAACCGCCTGAAGATCACGATCCACACGGCTAAGCCGGGCATGGTCATCGGCCGTGGCGGTTCGGGCATCGAGCAGATCAAAGAGGGTCTGAAGAATTACACGACGAAGCGCGTGGACATCAACATTGCAGAAATCAAACAGCCGGATATGGACGCAACGCTCGTTGCTGAGAACATCGCTCAGCAGCTCGAACGCCGCATCGCTTTCCGCCGCGCGATGAAGCAGGCAGTTGGCCGCACGATGCGCCTCGGCGCCAAGGGCATCAAGATCGCTTGCAGCGGTCGCCTCGGCGGTGCAGAGATCGCACGTAAGGAATCGTATCGTGAAGGAAGTATTCCACTTCATACGCTCCGTGCTGATATCGATTATGGTACGGCAGAAGCTCACACGACTTATGGCCGCATCGGCGTAAAGGTCTGGATCTTCAAGGGCGAAGTTCTTCCGGAAAGAAAGCAGCAGAAGGCTGCAGCTGAAGGGAGCGAAGCTTAATGTTATTACCAAAGAGAGTCAAATATCGCAAGCAGTTCCGTGGCCGTATGAAGGGCAAGGCTCATCGCGGCAATACGGTTAGCCATGGCCAGTATGGCCTCGTAGCCCTCGAGCCGGCTTGGATCACGAACCGTCAGATCGAGGCAGCTCGTATCGCCATGACGCGTTACATCAAGCGTGGCGGCCAGGTCTGGATCAAGATTTTCCCGGATAAGCCGGTAACGGCTAAACCGGCCGAGACCCGCATGGGTTCCGGTAAAGGTTCGCCGGAGTACTGGGTAGCTGTTGTTAAGCCGGGCCGCGTCCTCTTCGAGATGGACGGCGTTTCCAAGGAGATCGCAATGGAAGCTATGCGTCTCGCTGGTCACAAGCTCCCGATCAAGACGAAGTTCGTTATGAAGGAAGATAATAAAGCAGAGGGCGGTGAAGTAAATGAAGGTTAATGAGATTCGCGAGATGAATGCTGAGGAACTCAACCAGAAACTTGCTTCGCTCAAAGAGGAGCTGTTCAACCTCCGTTTCCAGCTTGCCACCGGCCAGCTTGAGAACCCGATGCGTATCAAAGAAGTAAAGAAGACGATCGCCCGCATCAAGACGATCCAGCGTGAGAACGAGCTCAAGGCTTAATCACGGAAACTGATATGCAAAAGGAAGGAGGCTCCCTGATGAGCGAAAGAAACGTACGTAAGACGAAAATTGGTAAAGTCATCTCCGATAAGATGGACAAGACCGTTGTGGTTGCAGTCGAGGAACTCGAGCAGCACAAGCTTTACAAAAAGCCGGTCAAGAGAACGGTAAAGTTCCATGCACATGATGAGAAGAACGACGCACATGTAGGCGACAAGGTATCCCTCATGGAAACCCGCCCGCTTTCCAAGACGAAGCGCTGGAGAGTTGTTGAAGTCATCGAGCGTGCAAAATAATCCAAAATTATCGAAGAAGGAGGTCAAACAATGATCCAACAGCAAACCATCCTGAATGTTGGTGACAACACGGGTGCAAAAGAGATCATGTGCATCCGCGTGCTCGGCGGTTCCTATCGCAAGTACGCTAACATTGGTGATATTATCGTAGCTGCAGTTAAGTCTGCTGCTCCTGGCGGCACGGTCAAGAAGGGCGATGTCGTGAAGGCAGTCGTAGTCCGCAGCGTCAAGGGCCTGCGCCGTGCAGATGGCTCGTACATCCGCTTCGACGAGAATGCCGCTGTCATCATCAAGGACGACAAGACGCCGAAGGGCACGCGTATTTTTGGACCAGTAGCCAGAGAGCTTCGCGATAAAGACTTCATGAAGATCGTTTCCCTGGCTCCTGAAGTACTTTAATTGTGGGGAGGTGCTATTTTGTCACTCGTAAAACTGAACGTTAAGAAGGGCGACACGGTCGTCGTGCTGTCCGGTAAGGATAAAGGCAAACAGGGCAAAGTCATCACGGCTATGCCGAAGAAGGGCAAGGTTATCGTCGAGGGCGTCAACAAAGTAAAGCGTCACACGAAACCGAACCAGAAGGCTCCGCAGGGCGGCATCCTCGTGAAGGAAGCTCCGATGCATGCCTGCAAAGTCATGGTCGTCTGCCCGGCTTGCAAGAAGGCAACGCGCGTTGCCCACAAGGAAGTCAATGGCAAGATGGTCCGTGCCTGCAAGAAGTGCGGCGAAGTCATCGACCAGACGAAATAAGCGAGAAAGGAGGAACATAAGTGGATAGATTACAGGAAAAATACCAGAACGAAGTCTGCAAAGCCATGACGGAGAAGTTTGGCTACAAGAACGTGATGCAGCTCCCGAAAATCGAGAAGGTCATCATCAACATGGGTGTTGGCGAGGCTGTCGGCAACCCGAAGGCCCTCGATGCAGCAGTGAGCGATCTGACGATCATCGCTGGCCAGAAGCCGCTTCTGACTCGTGCAAAGAAGTCCCTCGCAGCCTGGAAGCTGCGTGAGGGCATGCCGATCGGCTGCAAAGTAACGCTGCGCGGCACGCGTATGTACCAGTTCCTCGATAAGTTCATGAACGTTGCTCTCCCGCGCGTCCGTGACTTCCGTGGTGTATCGGATAAGGCTTTCGACGGCCGCGGCAACTACGCAGTCGGCCTCAAAGAGCAGCTCATCTTCCCGGAAATCGAGTATGATAAAATCGATAAGATCCGTGGCATGAACATTGTAATTGTTACGACGGCACAGACGGATGAAGAAGCCAGAGAGCTCCTGAAACTCATGGGTATGCCGTTCAAAGCATAAGGAGGTAAGGAAACTTGGCTAAGAAGTCTATGGTTGAGAAGTGGAGCAAAGAACCGAAGTTCTCCACGCGCAAGTACAACCGCTGCAAGATCTGCGGCCGTCCGCATGGCTACATGCGCAAGTTCGACATGTGCCGTATCTGCTTCCGCGAGCAGAGCTACAAAGGCGCTATTCCTGGCGTAACCAAAGCCAGCTGGTAATTATTGACATTTGAAAGGAGGATATCGATTCAATGGTAATGACTGATCCTATTGCAGATATGCTGACTCGTTTGCGCAATGCAAACTCTGTATTCCACGAGAAGGTGGAAATCCCGGGTTCCAAGATCAAGACCGCTATTGCAGAGGTCCTGAAGGAAGAGGGTTTCATCAAAGACTACACGTTCACGGAGGACAACAAGCAGGGTGTCATCACGATCGCCCTCAAGTATGGCCCTCAGCGCGAGAAGGTCATCTCCGGTATCAAACGCATTTCGAAGCCGGGCCTTCGCCAGTACGCAAAGCACGATGAGCTTCCGCGTGTTCTCGGCGGCCTCGGCATCGCCATCATTTCCACGTCCAAGGGCATCATGAGCGACAAGCAGGCCCGCAAGGCTGGTCTCGGCGGCGAAGTCATCGCTTACGTTTGGTAATTGATAGTAGTCAGGAGGTGTACAGATGTCAAGAATTGGTAGAGCACCGATTGAAATCCCGGCTGGCGTAACGGTTACGCTCGGCGAGGACAATCTGGTGAAAGTAAAGGGCCCGAAAGGTGAACTTTCCCGCCACATTCATCCGGAAATGAAAGTAACCGTCGAAGGCAACGTTATCACGGTAACGCGTCCGTCCGACGATAAAACGCACAGATCCCTCCACGGTCTGTCCCGTACGCTGATCCACAACATGGTTGTCGGCGTAACGGAAGGTTTCTCCAAGAATCTCGAAATCAATGGTGTCGGTTACCGTGCCCAGAAGCAGGGCAAGAACCTCAACCTGTCCCTTGGTTTCTCCCATCCGGTTGTCGTCGAGCCGCCGCAGGGCATTGAGTTCGACGTACCGTCCGCCAATGCCATCACGGTAAAGGGCATCGATAAGGAAGTTGTCGGCCAGATCGCAGCTGAGATCCGCGGCTTCCGTGAGCCGGAGCCGTACAAAGGCAAGGGCATCAAATACGCTGGTGAGCATATCCGCCGCAAGGAAGGTAAAGCCGGCGCTAAGGGTAAGAAATAAGGAACGCATTCGGGAAAGGAGTGAATCTCTGTGCTTCTTAAAGCAGATAAGAACAAGGCACGTCAGAAACGTCATCTGCGTGTCCGCAACCATATCGCAGGCACGGCGGCTCGTCCGCGCCTCAACGTATATCGCAGCCTCGCAAACATCTATGCGCAGGTTATCGATGATGAGAAGGGCGTAACGCTCGTCTCCGCAAGCTCCCAGGACAAGGGTTTTGAGAACTACGGCGGCAACATCGAAGCAGCTAAGGCTGTCGGTGCTGAAGTCGCCAAGCGTGCTCTTGAAAAGGGCATCACGGAAGTCGTATTCGACCGTGGCGGTTATGTTTATCATGGCCGTGTTGCAGCTCTCGCAGAAGCAGCTCGTGAAGCTGGTCTGAAATTCTAAGATAACGTCTGAAGGAGGTAAATGAATGGCTAGAAATATGGACAACGAGACTCCTGAGTTCGAGGAGAAAGTTGTATATATCAATCGAGTAGCGAAAGTCGTCAAGGGCGGCCGTCGCTTCTCGTTCAGCGCCCTTGTTGTCGTTGGCAACAAGAAAGGTAAAGTAGGCGTTGGCCTCGGCAAAGCTGCTGAGGTTCCGGAAGCAATCCGCAAGGGTGTCGAGGATGCAAAGAAGAACCTCATCGAGGTTGCTCTTTACGACAACCGCACGATTCCTCATGAGATGATCGGTGTCTTCGGTGCCGGCAAAGTCATGATGAAGCCGGCTGCAAAAGGTACTGGTGTTATCGCCGGCGGCCCGGCTCGTGCCATCCTTGAGCTCGCAGGTATCCGCGATATCCTGACGAAGTCCCTCGGTTCCGCAAACCCGAACAACATGGTCCGCGCAACGATGGAAGGCCTCAAGGCACTCAAGCGTGCAGAGGCTGTTGCTGAGCTCCGTGGCAAGACGGTTCAGGAAATCTTAGGTTAATAGGAGGCTCACAAAATGGCAAAAGTTAAAGTCACGCTGAAGAGAAGCTTGATCGGCCGCCCGGAAACGCAGCGCAAGACCGTTCGTGCTCTTGGACTGCGCAAGATCAACTCCGTTGTTGAGCTTCCGGACAACCCGGCCATCCGTGGCCAGCTCCACAAGGTCGAGCATCTGATCCAGGTAGAAGAAATCGCAGACTAAGACGGAACAGGAGGTGTACTAGATGAAATTACATGAATTACAGCCAGCAGCTGGTTCCCGCAAGGTTCGCAACCGCGTCGGTCGCGGCCTCGGCTCCGGCAACGGCAAGACGGCTGGCCGCGGCATGAAGGGCCAGAATTCCCGCAGCGGCGGTGGCGTACGCACGGGTTTTGAAGGCGGCCAGATGCCGATTTACCGTCGTCTCCCGAAACGCGGCTTCAAGAATGTCTGGGCTAAGACCTTTGCTGAGGTCAACGTCGAGACGCTGAACCGCTTTGAAGATGGCACGACGGTTGATCCAGTTGTGCTCGTTGAATCCGGTATCCTGAAGAACGTGCAGGACGGCATCCGTATCCTCGGCAATGGCGAGCTTACGAAGAAGCTGACGGTTCGTGCAAACGGCTTCACGAAATCCGCAGAAGAGAAGATTACGGCAGCAGGTGGCAAAGTAGAGGTGATCTGAGGTGCTCTCAGCCCTTGGCAACATCTTTAAGATTCCAGAACTTCGGCAAAAGATCATTTTCACGCTGATCATGTTTGCCGTCTTCCGGATGGGGACGCATATCCCCGTTCCGGGGGTTGACCCGACGGCGCTTGAGAAGCTCTTCGCCAACGGCAACCTGTTTGGTCTGTTAGACCTCTTTTCTGGCGGTGCGTTCAGTAAATTTTCCATCTTCGCGATGAGTATCACGCCGTACATCAATGCGGCTATCATCATCCAGCTGCTCAATGTCGTCATCCCGACGCTCGAGCAGTGGTCCAAGGAAGGCGAGGAAGGTCACAAGAAGACGACCCAGGTCACGCGCTACCTCACGGTGGTGCTGGCGTTCCTGCAGGCAATTGGCATGTCCATTGGCCTCAAGTCCGCCATCCTCAATCCGAATCCGGTGAACATCCTCATCATTGCCATCACCCTCACAGCGGGGACGGTCTTCCTCATGTGGGTCGGTGAGCAGATTACGGCACAGGGTGTCGGCAACGGTATCTCCTTGATCATCTTTGCCGGTATCGTCGCGGCTCTTCCGAAGAACCTTGGAACTCTTTACCATTACGTACAGGCTGGCACCATCAGCTATTTCAGTGTATTCATGTTCGGCGTCATCGCGCTCGCGATGGTCATGTTCGTCGTTTACATTGAGACAGGCTTCCGCCGCATTCCCATCTCGTATGCCAAGAGAGTGGTCGGTCAGAGAGCCTATGGTGGTCATTCCAGCCACATCCCCCTGAAAGTCAATCAGGCGGGTGTTATCCCAATCATCTTTGCGTCATCCGTGCTGATGTTTCCAGTAACCATTGCCCAGTTTATTGATGTACCCTGGGTAAAGACCGTTGCCAGTTATCTTGAGTGGGGCAAGCCGCTTCAGACGGCGCTTTACGTCGGCCTGATCATCTTCTTCACTTATTTCTATACTGCGGTTACTGTAAAGATATCGGATATGGCAGAGAATCTGAAAAAATACGGTGGTTTCATCCCGGGCATCCGCCCTGGACAGCCAACGGCAGATTATTTGGATCATGTCATGACTCGTATCACGCTTGCGGGTTCCGTGTTCCTGGCCTTTATCGCCGTCCTGCCGAATATGATTGCTGCGGCAACTCATATCGAAGGCGTTTACTTCGGCGGTACGGCCCTGCTCATCGTCGTGGGCGTTGCGCTCCAGACCATGAAGCAGATCGAATCCATGGTCGTCATGCGTCACTACGAAGGGTTCATGAAATAAGAGGAGGCAGTACATTATGCATATCTTGTTAATGGGCCCCCCGGGTGCCGGTAAAGGCACGCAGGCGGCTAATCTTGTCAAAGAGTTCGGCATTCCGCACATCTCCACAGGCGATATGTTCCGTGCAGCTGTCAAGGAAGGAACGGAACTCGGCAAGCAGGCGAAGGCATGCATGGACGCAGGCAAACTTGTTCCGGACGAAGTCACGATCGGCATTGTTCGTGAGCGTCTCGCCAAAGACGACTGCAAGAAGGGATTCATCCTCGATGGCTTCCCGCGCACCGTCGAACAGGCCGATGCCCTGACGGGAATCCTCAAGGATCTCGGTCTTTCCCTGACGCGCGTCCTGAACATCAGCGTTCCGGCTGCGGATCTCATCGAGCGTGCAGTCGGCCGCCGCATCTGCAAGAAGTGCGGAGCTACGTATCACACGAAGTTCAATCCGCCGAAGAAGGAAGGCATCTGCGACGAATGTGGCAGCGAACTTTTCCAGCGTGCAGATGATAACGCGGAGACGATGAAGAATCGCCTTTCCGTATACGAGGCTTCCACGAAGCCGCTCATCGACTATTACAAAAAAGCCGGTGTCTATACGGAAGTCGATGGCAGACAGGCAATCGACAAAGTCACGCAGGACCTCATTGATGCCTTGAAGGCTTGAGGATTGCCGGTGAATTCACCGAATTGATAGAAGTGTTGTAAGGGCGGCCAGTGGCCGCCCATTACAATGATTAGAGGAAAATGACAACCTGTTGTTGGGCATGGCATTGAAAGATTATGCAGAAGCTCCTTAGATGACTTTGGCCCAACCAATTTCTATGACAAGGAGAACTGACATGTCGAAGCAAGATGTTATTGAAGTAGAAGGCAAAGTCCTGGAGGCACTGCCGAATGCAATGTTCCAGGTTGAGCTGGAGAATGGTCATGTTGTACTGGCGCATGTATCCGGAAAGATCCGCATGAATTTCATCCGCATCCTTCCCGGTGACAAAGTCACGATTGAACTCACGCCTTATGACTTAACGCGTGGCCGTATAACCTACCGATTCAAATAAGTCAAATTGTTCATTTTGCCCGTCATAAAAAAATATTTGACTTTTTTCGCCTTTGCCACTAGGCAGGAGCGAAGAAACATGGTATACTAGCAAAATGACAAGACTGACAATATCGAAAAGGGGGCATATAACGATGAAGGTAAAACCGTCAGTAAAGCGGATTTGCGAGAAATGCAAGATCATCAAGCGCAAAGGCCGTGTAATGGTCATCTGCGAAAATCCGAAACACAAACAGAGACAAGGTTAATGAATGAATAAGGAGGTGCTTTATTAATGGCACGTATTGCCGGTGTAGATTTACCCCGTGACAAGAGAATTGAAATTGCTTTGACGTACATTTTTGGTATTGGTCTCAAGACTTCTCAGGATCTCCTGAAGATGACTGGCATCAATCCGGATACTCGTATGCGAGACCTCACGGAGGACGAAGTTGTAAAACTTCGTGATGTCATCGATAAGAACGTCGTGGTTGAAGGTGACCTTCGCCGCGAGCGCCAGATGAACATCAAGAGACTCGTTGATATCGGCTGCTACCGTGGTCGTCGCCACCGTCTTGGTCTTCCTGTCCGTGGACAGAACACAAAGAACAACGCCCGCACGCGTAAAGGCCCGAAAAAGGCTGTAGCAGGCAAGAAAAAGGACTAATAAAGGAGGGTTAACTGGTGGCAGTTAAGAAAGCAGTTCGCACGAAGAAAAAAGTTCGTAAGAACATTGAATATGGCGTAGCACATATCAGCTCTACGTTCAACAACACAATCGTTACGCTCACCGATAAGAGCGGTAATGCACTTTCCTGGGCCAGCGCAGGCGGCCTTGGTTTCCGCGGCTCCCGCAAGAGCACGCCGTTTGCTGCACAGATGGCAGCTGAGACGGCTGCAAAGGCAGCTATGGAGCATGGCCTCAAGCAGGTCGAAGTTTACGTTAAGGGTCCTGGTGCCGGCCGTGAAGCCGCAATCCGTTCCCTGCAGGCAACGGGCCTCGAAGTCAACATGATCAAAGATGTTACTCCGATTCCGCACAATGGCTGCCGTCCGCCGAAGCGTAGAAGAGTATAATAGGAGGTGCATTTAACCGATGGCAATTGATAGAGTACCAGCCCTGAAGAGATGCCGTGCCCTTGGCATCGAGCCGGCTGTTATTGGTCGTTCCAAAGAATCGAAGCGTCAGCTCCGCCGCACGAACCGCAAGGTTTCCGAGTATGGCACGCAGCTGAAAGAAAAGCAGAAAGCAAAGTTCATCTACGGTGTGCTCGAGAAGCAGTTCCGTGGATACTACGATAAAGCAAAGAAGATGCAGGGCGTTACGGGTGAAAACCTCCTCGGCCTTCTCGAGCGCCGCCTCGACAACGTTGTCTTCCGCCTTGGCCTCGCCAACACGCGCCGTCAGGCTCGTCAGCTCGTCCGTCATGGCCATTTCACGGTCAACGGCAAGCGCGTTGACATCCCGTCCGCACTCGTTGCAGTCGGCGATGTGATCGCTGTGGCAGAGAAGAGCCAGAGCAATGCATTCTTCAAGGAGCTCAAGGAGAGCAGCAACGCCCTGTCCGCTCCGGCTTGGCTCCAGGCCGATCAGGCCAACCTCACGGGTACGGTAACGCGTTTCCCGAACCGTGATGAGATCGATGTTCCTGTCAACGAGCAGGCTATCGTCGAGTTGTACTCCAAATAATGAATATTTGTGCCTGTGCGCATAGTGTTATTGAGGAGGTTCATTCAAGATGATAGACATCGAGAAACCGAAAATTGAAATTGCGGAAATCAGTGAAGACAACCGCTATGGCAAGTTCATCTGCGAGCCACTCGAGCGCGGTTACGGCACGACGTTCGGCAACAGCCTGCGCCGCATGCTCCTGTCTTCTCTCGAAGGTGCTGCGATTACCTCCATCCGGATCGATGGCGTGCTCCATGAGTTCTCCACGATTCCGGGCGTCCGGGACGATGTCACGAACATCGTGCTCAACCTCAAGGAGCTCTGCCTCAAGATGACGGGCAATGAGCCGCGCGTCATCCGCATTGACGTTGAGGGTGAGAAAGAGGTCACGGCTGCCGACATCATCTGTGATGCCGACATCGAGGTCCTCAACCCGGATCTTCACATCGCTACGGTCAACGCTGACGGCAAGCTCAAGATTGAGATGACGGTTGAGCGTGGCCGCGGCTATGTGCCGGCTGACAAGAACAAGAAGCCGGACGACACGATTGGCGTCATTCCAATCGATTCCATTTTCTCTCCGGTCAAGCGCGTGAACTACACGGTACAGGATACGCGTGTTGGCAACGTGACGGACTATGACCGCCTGATCCTCGAGGTCTGGACGGATGGTTCGCTGCGCCCGGAGGAAGCCGTCAGCAAGGCTGCCGGTATCCTCGTCATGCACCTCAAGCTGTTCCAGAACATGGACGGGCTGCCGGAGGAAGTGGAGGAGGAAGAAGCATCCTTCCCGGAGGAGGAAGAGGATAATTCTTCGAAGGTTCTCGATATGACCATCGAAGATCTCGACCTCTCCGTACGTTCCTTCAACTGTCTCAAACGCGCCAATATCAACACGGTCGCAGACCTTGCTGAGAAGACGGAAGACGACATGATGAAGGTCCGCAACCTCGGACGCAAATCTCTTGAGGAAGTCAAGAAGAAGCTCGAGGAACTCGGTTTAACGCTCAAACAAAACAACGACTGACAGGAAAGAGGGAAATCAATGAGCTACAGAAAATTAGGACGTAACTCCGCAGCCCGCAAGGCGCTGTTCACGAGCATTCTCACTTCCTTCTTCAGATATGGCCGCATTGAGACGACGGAAGCTAAGGCAAAAGAGCTTCGCAAGTTCGCTGAAAACCTCATCACGCTCGCAAAGCGCGGTGATCTCAGCGCTCGTCGCCAGGCAATCGCTCAGCTGGCTGATGAAGATGTAGTAAGAAAGCTGTTTGATGAAATCGCAGGCAAGTACGCAGACCGCCAGGGCGGTTACACGCGTATCCTGAAGCTCGGCGTTCGCCGCGGCGACGCTGCTCCGATGGTCATCATTGAGCTCGTCTAATTCCATACGGAATCATGAGGTCATCTGCTTCGGCAGGTGGCCTTTTTTCATGCATGGATTGTCAACTGATGATTTGATTTGTTTTGACAATCGAAGTGCGGTATAATGGAACGGTCGATTTGAAATACGAAAAGGAAGGAACGGATAGTATGGCCTTTATCGAGCTGGACCATGTCTCTCATATCTACCATGCCGGCACGGAGAACGAGCATCAGGCACTCGACGATGTTTCGCTTGCCATCGAGCGGGGTGAGTTTGTCGCCATTCTCGGCACGAATGGCTCGGGCAAGTCGACGCTTGCCAAGCATCTCAACGCATTGCTGCTGCCGACGCGCGGCACCTGCCGCATTGCCGGCTGCGATACGTGCGAGGAGGAAGATCTCTGGAAGATTCGGCAGGAGGTCAGCATGGTCTTCCAGAATCCGGACAACCAGATCATCGCGGCCATCGTCGAGGATGATGTGGCGTTTGGTCCGGAGAATCTCGGCATGCCGCCCGACATGATTCGCGAGAACGTGCATCGGGCGCTCGAAGCCGTTCATATGACGCGCTTCCGCAAGTTTGCGCCGCACCTCTTGTCAGGCGGCCAGAAACAGCGTGTGGCCATTGCCGGTGCACTGGCCATGCAGACGCATTGCCTCGTGCTCGACGAGCCGACGGCCATGCTTGACCCCGAGGGCCGTGAGGAGGTCATGGCGACGGTGCGTCAGCTCCACGAGGAGCGCGGCATGACCATCGTACACATCACGCATTTCATGGAGGAAGCGGCGGCAGCTGATCGCATCGTCGTCATGGATAAGGGACATGTCGTCGCCGTGGGCACACCGCGCGAGATCTTTGCCCAAGCTGACCGCATGAAGAAGCTGGGCCTCGATGTGCCGCTCGCGTCACAGCTCGCCCTGCGCCTGCGCAGGAAGGGCTTGAAGCTGCCCGCAGATATCCTGACCGATGAGGAACTTGTCGCTGCCCTCGTGCCTTGAGTGCGGTGCATTGTCCAGGCATGCTGCCGGGGTGTTTTATTATGGAAGAAAAAGATGGGAGTGAACGCGTTGTCCATTGCGCTGGAACATATCGAATACATCTATATGCCCAAGACCCCCTTTGAACGGCGGGCTCTTCAGGATGTCTCAGCCGTCATCGAGGAAGGATCCTTCACGGCTATTGCGGGCCATACGGGGTCGGGCAAGTCGACGCTGCTGCAGCACCTAAATGGCCTGCTGCATCCGACGAAGGGGCGCGTGCTCGTGGATGGCGTCGATCTGCAGCCGGCCGACAAGAAGGCGCGTCCTGCGGCCAAGGAGGCACGCCGCAAGGTCGGCATGGTCTTCCAGTATCCGGAGCAGCAGCTCTTTGAGGAAACCGTGGCCGCTGACGTGGCCTTCGGTCCGCGGAATCTCGGCTGCACGGAAGAGGAAACGCGGCAGCGTGTGCAGGAAGCCCTGCAGCTTGTGCACCTCGATTACGCTACGTATGCAAAGCGTTCGCCCTTCCAGCTCAGCGGCGGCCAGATGCGCCGCGTGGCCATCGCCGGCGTGCTCGCCCTGCGGCCCAAATACCTCGTGCTTGATGAACCGACGGCTGGGCTCGACCCGCGCGGCCGTGAGGAACTCATCGCGACCATCCGCCAGCTGCACGAGAAGCAGGGGATGACGATTCTCTTTGTCTCACACAACATGGACGATATTGCACGGCTGGCCGATCATCTGCTCGTGCTCAATCAGGGCAGGCTCGTCTCGGACGGTACGCCGCGCGAGGCTTTTGCCGATGAGACGATGCTGCGCGCAGCCGGCTTGCGCCCGCCGCATGTCATGACGCTCGTGCAGGAACTGCATGCAGCCGGCCTGCCGCTGCAAGAAGACGCGCTGACGATCGATGAGGCTGAACGAGCCATACTGGCGGCCTGTCAGAAGGGAGGGAAGGCCTGATGCTTTCCGATATCACAATTGGGCAGTTTTTTCCAGGGGATTCCCTGCTGCACCGGCTCGATCCGCGCACGAAGATCATCCTGCTCTTCTTCTTTCTCGTGGCCATCTTTGCCGTCAGCAGCGCGGCCTCATATGCGCTGCTTTCGGGACTGACGCTGGCGCTCATGCTCGTCTCGCGCGTGCCGATGCGCATGATGCTGCGTTCGGTGAAGCCGCTCTGGTGGATTATCCTGTTTACCTTTGTCATCCACCTGTTCAGCACGCCGGGTGAGGAACTGGCGAAAGTCTGGATTTTTACCGTGACGATAGAAGGGCTTGTGCAGGGCTTTTTGATCTGCCTGCGTCTCGTACTGCTGATTCTCCTGTCGTCGCTCCTGACGTTCACGACGAGCCCGCTGAAACTTACCGACGCCATGGAACGGCTGCTGTCACCCCTGCGGCGCTTCGGTGTGCCTGCGCATGAGCTGGCCATGATGATGACGATCGCTCTGCGCTTTGTGCCGACGCTCATCGAGGAGACTGACCGCATCATGAAGGCACAGCAGTCGCGCGGAGCTGATTTCAGTGAGGGCAGCATCATGAAGCGGCTCCGGGCGCTCGTGCCCATCCTCGTGCCGCTCTTTCTCTCGGCCTTCCGCCGTGCCGACGATCTCGCAATGGCCATGGAGGCCCGCTGCTACCGCGGCGGTGAGGGGCGGACGCAGATGAAGGCCCTGCAGGTGACGGGCATCGATTACGTCGCATACGTCGTCTCCTTTGCCCTCTTCGCCGTCCTGGCCTTCCTGCGCTGAACGCGCCGCCGTTTCTCTGTTTTTGGAAAGGATATTGCAGCAATATGAAACCGGAACACAAGGCTGAGATGAAAGCCCGCGCGCGCAACATCGTCCTGAAGGTCGCCTATGACGGCACGGCCTACCATGGCTTCCAGCGCCAGACGCTGCCTGTCGTCGCCGTGCAGAATGTGCTCGAGGAAAAGCTGCAGGTCGTCTTTGGCGATTCCATCGAACTCGCGGCTTCGGGCCGCACCGATGCCGGCGTCCACGCACGCGGACAGGTCGTCAATTTCTTTACGAACGGGCGCATTCCCGTTGACCGCATTGTGCGCGCCGTCAACAGCCTGCTGCCTTCTGACATTGTCGTACTGGCGGCCGATGAGGCGGATTTTGACTTCAGCGCGCGCCACAGCGCGAAGAGCAAGACGTACCTTTACCGCATCCAGCAGGGGGAGGTCCCGGATCCGTTCTCGGCCCGCTACGCCTGGTACGTGCGCCGCCCGCTCGACCGCGAAGCGATGGCGGAGGCCCTGCGGATGATTCTCGGCACGCATGATTTCTCGGCCTTCCGCGCGAGCGGCGGCGCGCCGATGAGCCCTGTCCGCACCATGTATGAGGCGGTTCTTGCCGATGAGCCGCGCGGCATCCTCACGTGCCGGATTCATGGCAGCGGCTTCCTTTACCACATGGTCCGCAACATTATCGGCACGCTCGTGCGCGTGGGGCTCGGCGACCTCGCGCCAGCAGACTTTCAGCGCATCATGGAGAGCCGCGACCGCACGCAGGCAGCTGCTACGGCACCGGCCTGCGGCCTGTTTCTTGAACAGGTGGAATATGGGAATGACTTGCATTTGTAACGAATGCACTTGCACCCCCCTTGTATATGCGCTAAAATATGAAAGAAGCCTGTAAAAGGCTTTTTTCGTAAACAACGGTATAACACTAGGTGGTGTAAACATGAAATCAGTATTGAACGTGGGGATTGACGTAGGCTCGACGACGATCAAGCTCGTGGTTCTCGACCATGAGAAGAAGATCCTCTACAAGAACTACGCCCGCCATTTCTCAGAAATCGGCAATGCCCTGCAGGAGAATCTGACGCATCTGAAATCCATCGTTGGTGAGCAGAAATTTTCATTTGCCCTGACGGGATCTGCCGGTATGGGCATTGCGCAGCGCATCGGCCTGCCCTTCGTACAGGAGGTCATCGCCTGCGCGGCTGCGGTCAAGCAGCTGATACCACAGACGGACACCGTGGTGGAACTCGGTGGCGAAGATGCCAAGATTACTTACTTCGGCGATGCACCGGAGCAGCGCATGAACGGAGTCTGTGCCGGCGGCACGGGCTCTTTCATTGACCATATGGCTTCGCTGCTCTCGACGGATGCCAAGGGGCTCAACGATCTGGCCGCCAAAGGCAAGCAGATTTACACGATTGCTTCGCGCTGCGGCGTATTTGCCAAGACGGATATCCAGGCTCTGATGAACGATGGTGCCGAGAAGGCCGACATTGCGCTCTCGATTTTCCAGGCCGTGGTCAACCAGACCATCGGCAACCTCGCACAGGGGCGGCCGATAAACGGCCGGGTCGCCTTCCTCGGCGGCCCGCTGCATTTTCTGCCGGAGCTCAAGAAGCGCTTCATCGAGACGCTCGAGCTCGACGATGACCATGTCGTCGATGTCGACTACGGCAACTACTTCGTGGCCATGGGCGCGGCGCTATCCGACGAGACGAAGGTCATCGACCTGCCCATCCTCGAGCAGAGTATCGAACGGGCGAAGGAAGCAGCGGCCAAGGAGACGCGCAAGGCCGACTTCACGCTCTTTGAGGACCGCGCGGATTATGAGCGCTTCAAGGCACGCCATGACAAGGACAAGGTAAAGCGCGGCGATCTTGCCGCGTATCGCGGCCCCGTCTATGTCGGCATCGATGCAGGCTCAACGACGACCAAGATCACGGCCATCGGCAGGGACAAGGAGATCCTCTACACGTCGTACGGCAGCAATCACGGCTCGCCCCTGAAGACGGTCGTACAGGAAATCAAGGAGCTCTACAAGGCGCTGCCTGAGGGCACGCATATCGCCGGCACGATGACGACGGGCTATGGCGAGGCCATCGTCAAGGCGGCCCTGCACGCCGACGGCGGCGAGGTCGAGACGTTTGCGCACTTGCGGGCGGCACAGGAGTTCTGTCCCGAGGTCACGTTTGTGCTCGACATCGGCGGCCAGGACATGAAATGCTTCTTCGTCAAGGACGGCAGCATCGGCAACATCACGCTCAACGAGGCGTGCTCGGCCGGCTGCGGTTCATTCATCCAGAACTTCGCCGAGGGCCTGCACATGACGCCGGCGGAGTTTGCGGCGAAGGCCATCGATTCCAAGGCGCCTGTCGACCTCGGCACGCGCTGCACGGTCTTCATGAACTCAAAGGTCAAGCAGGCGCAGAAGGAGGGTGCGGAGGTCGCCGACATCTCGGCGGGCATCGCGTTCTCGGTCATCAAGAACGCGCTCTTCAAGGTCATGCAGCTCAAGGATGTGCGCGAGCTCGGTGACCATATCGTCGTACAGGGCGGCACGTTCTACAACGACGCCGTGCTGCGCTGCATGGAGAAACTCCTCGACCGCGACGTCATCCGCCCGGATATCGCCGGCCTCATGGGTGCGTACGGTGCGGCCATCCTGGCCCTCGAGACGGGGCAGGAGCATTCCTCCATCCTGTCGGCTGACGAACTCGACGCCTTTTCTGTGACGACGAGCTCGTACCGCTGCCGCAGCTGCGGCAACAAATGCCTCATCACGATGCAGAAGTTCCCGGACGGCAGCAGGTATTTCACGGGCAACCGCTGCGAGCGCGGCATCGGCGGGGAAAAGAAGGAAGCCGATACGCCGAACATCTACCGCTACAAATACGAGCGTGTCTTCGCGCATTACCGCCCGCTCGAGCATCCGCAGCGCGGCGAAATCGGCATTCCGCGCACGCTCAACATGTATGAGGATTATCCGTTCTGGTTCACCTTCTTTACGGAGCTCAACTATCGCGTCGTGCTTTCGGGCAAATCGAGCGCTAAGCTCTACTTCAAGGGCATGGCGACGGTCCCGTCCGATTCCCTGTGCTATCCGGCCAAACTCGCACACGGCCATATCATGGACCTCGTCGAGAAGGGCGTGAAGAAGATCTTCTATCCCTGTGAACCATACAACATGAAGGACGATGTGCATCCGTCGGAGAATCACTTCAACTGCCCGATCGTGGCCTCGTATGCCGAGAATATCCGCGGCAACATGGATATCCTGCGCGAGAAGGACATCGACTTCATCCAGCCGTTCCTGCCCATCCACGACAAGAAGCGCATGATTGCGCGCCTCGTGGAGGAACTCGGCGCGCATGAACACCTGACGAAGGAAGAGATCACCGCGGCGGCGGAAGCCGGCTACCGCGAGCTCGCACAGTATCGTCAGGATGTCCGCGACTACGGCCAGAAAATCCTCGACCGCATCGCCATGACGGGAGAACAGGCCATCATGCTCGTGGGACGCCCGTATCACATCGATCCGGAAATCAACCACGGCATCCCGGAGATGATCCAGTCGTACCACCTGCCCATTCTCTCGGAGGATGCAGTCTACCACATGCCGGTCCACGGCGGCAAGCTCGAGGTCGTCAATCAGTGGAGCTACCACGCACGCCTCTACCATGCGGCGCAATTCGTCGCGGAGCACCCGAACCTCACACTCATCCAGTTCAGTTCGTTCGGTTGCGGCCTCGATGCCCTGACGACGGGGCAGGTCAAAGAAATCCTCGAGCAGCATCATCGCATCTATACGATGATCAAGCTTGACGAAGTATCGAACCTCGGTGCGGCCCGCATCCGCCTGCGTTCGCTGATGGCAGCGCTCGCACGCCGCAAGCCCGTGCCGTATCAGGAAGTCACGCCGATTGAGCGTCCGCATTTCACGGAGGAATGCAGAAAGACGCACACGATCCTCGCACCGCAGATGGCACCGATTCACTTCGAGCTCATCAAGGAAGTCATGCGCGACTTCGGCTATAATCTTGTGGTGCCGCAGATGCCGGACAAGGCGGCCATCGATCTCGGCCTGCGCTACGTCAACAACGACATGTGCTATCCGTCGATCGTCGTCATCGGCCAGCTCATCGCAGCACTCAAATCCGGCAAATACGACCCGGATCACACGAGCATCGCGATGTTCCAGACGTGCGGCGCCTGCCGTGCGACGAACTACATGAGCGTCCTGCGCCAGGCCCTCAAGTACGCGGGGTTCCCGCAGGTGCCGGTCTTCGCCGTGCACGGCCTGCCGGAAGAGACGGATTCCTTCCGCCTCACGCGCCCGATGCTCGTGGCGGCCGTCAAGGCCGCGATCTTCGGCGATCTCCTGCAGAATGTCCGCAACCGCATGCTGCCGTACGAGCTCCAGAAGGGCGAGACGCAGCGCCTCTACGACAAGTGGATGGCAAAATGCAAGGATGTGCTGCGCGACGGCGGGTTCTTCGCCTATAAGCGTACCATCAAGCAGATTGTCCGGGAATTCGACAATATCCCCATCGACGAGACGCTCTGGAAGCCGAAGGTCGGCATCGTCGGCGAGATTCTCGCCAAATACCATCCGGTGGCAAACAACCACATCGAAAGCGTGCTCATCGAAGAGGGCGCCGAAGTCGTCATGCCGGATTTCGTGGACTTTTTCCTGTATTCGGCCTATGACTCCATCTCGAAGCACGAACTCCTGGCCGGCAAGTACAAGGACGAGTTCTTCGCGAAGATCTTCATCAAAATCATCGAGTTCTTCCGTCAGCCGATGAAGAAGGCGCTCGAGAAGAGCCGCCACTTCATGCCGCCGCATTCCATCTACAAGACGGCGGAGCTCGCCTCGCGCCACGTCAGCCTCGGCAACATGGCCGGCGAAGGCTGGTTCCTGACGGGCGAGATGGTCAAGCTCATCGACGAGGGCGTGCCCAACGTGGTCTGCCTGCAGCCGTTTGGCTGCCTGCCGAATCACATCACGGGCAAGGGCGTCATGCACGAGCTGCGCGAGAGCTACAAGGGCGCAAACCTTACGGCCATCGACTGCGATGCCGGTTCGTCGGAGGTCAACCAGCTCAACCGGCTCAAGCTCATGCTGGCTGTCGCGAAAGAACGCGGCCCCCAGAAGCAGCAGGCAGAGGAGTCCGTGGAGGAACAGGCGGACACCGATACCATGAAGGTCGCAGAAAGCCACTCGTAATGACTTGTCATAATGCGTATCCATATCCATAAGGGCCAAGAGCCGCCGTACATGCAGAACCATGGCATGTGCGGCGGCTCTTTTCGTTCAGGAAATCAATGCAAGGACATGTGTCTCCTTTTTGGTTGACATGTGGAAAAAATCTCGTTATGATGGATATGTAAAGATATCACTCATTGCGATTGCAAAAACGGAGGACGATCATTCATGAAAGAGTACAAGCCGTTTAAATCCGGAAAAGTTCGCGAAGTCTATGACGCAGGCGACAGCATCATCATGGTGGCCACGGACCGCATCTCGGCTTTCGACCACATCCTCAAGAACAAGATCACGAAGAAGGGCGCGATCCTGACGCAGATGTCGAAGTTCTGGTTCGACTTCACGAAGGATATCCTGCCGAATCACATGATCTCGGTCGACAACAAGGATATGCCGGAGTTCTTCCAGCAGCCGCAGTTCATCGGCAACAGCATGAAATGCAAGAAGCTCACGATGATTCCGATGGAATGCATCGTCCGCGGCTACATCACGGGCAGCGGCTGGGAAAGCTACAAGGAAAACGGTACGATATGCGGCATCGAGCTGCCAGCTGGCCTCAAGGAGTCGCAGCAGCTGCCGGAACCAATCTTCACGCCGAGCACGAAGGCAGAACTTGGCGATCATGATGAAAACGTTTCCCTCGAACAGGGGGCAAAAGTCCTCGAGAAGAGCTTCCCGGGCCATGGCCGCGAATACGCCGAGAAGGTCCGTGACTATACGATTGCGATTTACAAGAAGTGCGCCGATTACGCGCGTTCCCGCGGCATCATCATTGCCGACACGAAATTCGAGTTTGGCCTCGATGAGAACGGCAACATCATCCTCGGCGATGAGGTCCTGACGCCGGACAGCTCCCGCTTCTGGCCGCTCGAAGGCTATGAGGCCGGCAAGTCCCAGCCGTCCTACGACAAGCAGTTCGTCCGTGACTGGCTCAAGGCCAATCCGGACAGCGATTACGAGCTGCCGCAGGATGTCATCGACAAGACGATCGCCAAGTACAAAGAAGCATTCAAGATGCTGACGGGCAAGGATTTCGAATAATCCCACCGCCACATCGCACGGTATACACGTTACAGATTAGGAGATGATCATCCATGAAAGTCGCTCTTCTCATGGGAAGTGATTCCGACTGGCCTATCCTGAAGCCAGCCGTTGAACTCTTGAAGCAGTTTGGCATTGAGTCCGTCGTCGAGGTCGCCTCGGCACACCGCACGCCGGCAAAGGTGCGCGAGTTCGTGCTCGGTGCGCCCGAAAAAGGTGTCGGTGCCTTCATCGTGGCAGCTGGTGCGGCTGCACACCTCGCGGGTGTCGTGGCCAGCTACACGACGCTGCCCGTCATCGGCGTGCCCATCAACGCCACGGCTCTGAACGGCATGGATGCCCTGCTCTCGACGGTCCAGATGCCTTCGGGTATCCCCGTGGCCACCATGGCCATCAACGGCTCCAAGAATGCCGCCATCTTTGCCGTCGAAATCTTTGCCGTCGCCGATGAAGGCCTCCGGCAGAAGCTTGCGGATTATCGCGCCAAGATGGTTGAGGAAGTTGACAAGAAAGCAGCTCGCGTAGCAGCGCAGCTCTGATGAAAGGAAGAGCGGTCCACCTTCTCGTGGACTGTTTTTTCGTCATCGCCGCGTCTCTCTGACGAGCGGCAAGTTTATCAAGCATGAAAGTGAAAAGGAAGAATCAGAACAACCATGTATGAAAATGGCTACAACCCAGAACCGAAATGGAAAGAAGAATGCGGTGTCTACGGCGTCTATTCCCATACGGAGGATGTGTCCGGGCTGACGTATCTCGGCCTTTATGCCCTGCAGCATCGCGGGCAGGAAAGTGCCGGCATCGCCATCACGGACGGCGCCTGGATGGACGTGACGCGCGGCATGGGCCTCGTCAATGAGGTATTTCGCCATCAGGTCCCGCATATGGACAATCAGTACATCGCCATCGGCCATGTGCGCTATTCCACGACGGGCTCAAGCCTTCTCGCGAATACGCAGCCGCTCATGGTCAATTACGCGGGCGGCAAGATCGCGCTTGCCCACAACGGCAACCTCACAAATGCCGCACAGATCCGCCACGAGCTCGAGCAGCAGGGCACGATTTTCCAGACGTCTATTGACTCGGAGGTCTTCGTCAATCTCATCGCGCGCTCCCGCCAGGAACACATCGAGGACAAGGTCATCGAGAGCCTCAAGAAAATCAAGGGTGCGTACTGTTTGACGCTCATGACGGAGGACAAGCTCATCGGTGCCCGTGACCCGCAGGGCTTCCGCCCGCTCTGCATCGGCAAGACGGAGGAAGGCAGCTGGGTCATTTCTTCGGAAACCTGCGGCCTTGACGTGGTTGGCGCGGACTTCGTGCGCGACGTCCTGCCGGGCGAAATGGTCGTCATCGACGAGCACGGTCTCAAGTCGTATCCGTTCGCGACGGAGGAGAAGAAGGCCGGCTGCATTTTTGAATACATCTATTTCGCCCGTCCGGATTCCGTCATCGACGGACAGAGCGTCCACGATGCGCGCTTCCGCATGGGACAGGTCCTGGCCCGCGAATCCGGCTTCAAGGGCGACATCGTCATCTCGGTGCCGGACTCCGGCACGACGGCTGCCACAGGCTTTGCCTATGAGTCGGGCATCCCGTTTGTCGAAGGCCTCATCAAGAACCGTTACATCGGCCGCACGTTCATCCAGCCGACGCAGAAGAAGCGCGACACGGCCGTCAAGCTCAAGCTCAATGCCATCCGCTCCGTCGTCGAGGGCAAATCGGTCATCATGGTCGATGACTCCATCGTCCGCGGCACGACGAGCGGTAAGATCGTCCGCATGCTCCGGAATGCCGGCGCGAAGGAAGTCCATGTCTGCATCAGCAGCCCACCGATTGGCTATCCGTGCTTCTATGGCATCGATACCAGCGTGCGCAAGGAGCTCATCGCTGCGACAAAGAGCGTCGAGGAGATTCGCGAGTTCATCGGTGCGGATTCGCTGCACTTCCTGAGCATCGAAGGCCTCAAGCAGTGCGTGCCAAATCTCAAGGCCGATGACATGTGCTATGCCTGCTTCAACAGCGCGTATCCGATCGAGGATGGCGAGAAGCCGGCCGGCAACAGCAAGTACGTATTCGAGCAGCGCAAGTGCTGAACCCTGCGCGCTGAAGCATATCACTGACAGACAGTTGACAGGAAAGGAAATAAAAGGAAGAAAATGGCAGAACAACTCACCTACAAAGATTCTGGCGTCGATATCGATGCCGGCAACTATTCCGTCAAACTCATCAAGGACAGCGTCAAGGCAACGTATCGTTCCGAAGTTCTCGGCGACCTCGGCGGCTTCGGCGGCCTTTTTGCACTGAATGCCGGCAAGTATAAGGAACCGGTCCTTGTCTCCGGCACGGACGGCGTCGGCACGAAACTGCGCCTGGCCTTCATGCTCGACAAGCATGACACCATCGGCCAGGACGCTGTGGCCATGTGCGTCAACGATATCCTCGTGCAGGGCGCAGAGCCCCTGTTCTTCCTCGATTACCTCGCCGTCGGCAAGCTCGACCCCGAGCAGGTGGCAGCAGTCGTCAAGGGCGTGGCAAATGCCTGCAAGGAATCCGGCTGTGCGCTCATTGGCGGCGAGACGGCTGAAATGAGCGGCTTCTATCCCGTTGGTGAATACGACATCGCCGGCTTTGCCGTCGGCGTCGTCGAGAAATCGAAGGTCATCACGAGCGAGCGCGTCAAGGAAGGCGATGTGCTGCTCGGCCTGCCGTCTTCGGGCGTTCACTCCAACGGCTACTCCCTTGTGCGCAAGATCTGCTTTGAGCACAAGGGCTTCAAGGGCGATGAATACATCGACGAGCTCGGCAAGACCATCGGCGAGGAACTCCTGACGCCGACGCGCCTCTACCCGAAGACCTGCCTGCCGCTCATCGAGAAATTCGACATCCACGGCATGGTGCACATCACAGGCGGCGGCTTCTACGACAACATCCCGCGCGCCCTGCCCGACGACATGGCCGTCACGATCGACAGCTCCGTCTGGCAGATGCCGGCGATCTTCCGCCTGCTGCAGCAGTGGGGCAACGTCGACTGGCATGAGATGTACCGCACGTTCAATATGGGCATCGGCATGGTCATCATGGCGAGCCGCGAGGAAGCCGACAAGATTAAGGCTTACCTTGCGGCAGAGAACGAGACGGTCTACGAGATTGGCCGCGTCGTCCGCGGCAATCACGATGTGACAATCAAAGGCGGCGTGTTCGATGAATAAACAAGTCCTGGGCGTGCTCTGCTCCGGCCGCGGCACGGACCTCCAGTCCATCATCGATGCCATCGGCCGCGGCGAAGTGGACGCCACGATTGCCGTTGTGCTCACGGACAAGCCCGATGCCTATGCGCTGACGCGCGCCGAAACGGCCGGCATCAGGGCCGTCTGCATCGACCGCAAGCAGTATAAGGGCCGTGAGCCCTTCGAAAAGGCCCTCGTGGCTGCGCTTGAGGAAGCGGGCGTCACGCTCGTCGTGCTCGCCGGCTTCATGCGCATCCTGACGCCGTATTTCGTGCGTCATTTTGCCGGCCGCATCATGAACATCCATCCGGCGCTGCTGCCGAGCTTCCCGGGCGCGCATGCGCACCGCGATGTGCTCGCCTATGGCGTCAAGATCAGCGGCTGCACCGTGCATTTCGTCGACGAGGGCACGGACAGCGGCCCCATCATTCTGCAGGCCGCCGTACCCGTGCTCGATGACGATACGGAAGAAACGCTCGGCGCGCGCGTGCTCGAGCAGGAACACATCATCTACCCGAAGGCCATCCAGCTTTACTGCGAAGGCCGCCTGAAGGTGGAGGGCCGCCATGTGCGGATCACAGAGTAAGAAAGAGGGATTCAAACCATGAAGATCAAACGCGCACTCATCAGCGTATCGAATAAGCAGGGCGTTGTCGAATTCGCCCGCAAACTCCACGAGGCCGGCGTTGAGATCGTCTCGACGGGCGGCACGATGAAGGCCATCAAGGAAGCGGGCATCCCCGTCACCTACGTCAGCGATGTCACGGGCTTCCCGGAGATCATGGACGGCCGCGTCAAGACGCTCAACCCGTACATCCATGGCGGTATCCTCGCCGTGCGCGACAACCCCGAGCATGTCCGTGAGATGGAGGAGCATCACATCACGGGCATCGACCTCGTGGCCGTCAACCTCTATCCGTTCAAGGAGACAATCGCTAAGCCGAACGTCACGCTTGCGGAAGCCATCGAGAACATCGATATCGGCGGCCCGGCCATGGTCCGTGCGGCGGCCAAGAACTTCAAGTTCGTCACTATTGTGACGAATCCGGCCCGCTACGACGAGATTGCCGAGCAGGTCACGAAGAACGGCTGCGTCGATGACCGCACGCGCATGGAGCTTGCGCAGGAAGCCTTTGCGCATACGGCAGCCTACGACACGATGATCAAGGATTATCTCGCCGCACAGCTCAAGAAATAAAAAGAAGCCTTTTCCCGCAGAAAAGGGGATATTCCCCTGCGCCTGCGGGAGAGGGCTGTTTTTGTGGAGGAATCAGCATGAACATCTTAGTAATTGGTTCGGGCGGCCGTGAGCACACGCTGGCCTGGAAACTCGCGCAGTCGCCCCTTGCCACGAAACTCTACGCGGTGCCTGGAAACCCCGGCATGGCAGAAGTCGCAACATGCATCCCGGGCGTGGATATCTGCGACAATGCAGCGCTCGTGAAACTCGCGCAGGACAAGGCCATCGACCTTGTCGTCGTCGGTCCGGAAGTCCCGCTGACGAATGGCGTCGTCGATGCGATGAACGCAGCCGGCATCAAGGCGTTCGGTCCAACGAAGCTCGCCGCTGAGCTCGAGGGCTCCAAGTCCTTCTCGAAGAACCTCATGAAGAAATACGGCATCCCGACGGCAAAATACGAGGTTTTCACCGATGCGGACGAAGCCCGTGCCTATGTGGAAAAAGAGGGTGCGCCGATTGTCATCAAGGCGGACGGCCTCGCTGCCGGCAAGGGCGTCATCGTCGCCATGACGAAGGAAGAGGCCTTGGAGGCCGTCCATGAGATCATGGACGATGCGGCCTTTGGCAAGGCCGGCAGCCGCGTCGTCATCGAGGAATTCATGGACGGCGAGGAAGCATCGCTCCTGGCCTTTACCGATGGCAGGACAATCGTCCCGATGGTCAGCTCGCAGGACCACAAGCGCGCCTATGATGGCGACAAGGGGCCGAATACGGGTGGCATGGGTACGTATGCACCGGCTCCCGTCATGACGAAGGAGCTCGTCGCCGAGGCCACGGAAAAGATCCTGAAGCCCGTCATCGCGGCCATGGCCAAGGAAGGCCGTCCATACAAGGGCTGTCTCTACGCCGGTCTCATGATCACGGATGAGGGGCCGAAGGTCGTCGAGTTCAACGCGCGTTTCGGCGACCCCGAGACGCAGGTCGTGTTGCCCCTTTTGGAGAGCGATCTCGTCAAGATCATGCTCGCCTGCGTGGATGGCACCCTGGCGGATCTCGACATCAAGTGGAGCGACGGTGCGGCTGTCTGTGTCGTCATGGCATCGGGCGGCTATCCGAAATCTTATCAGAAGGGCTATGCGATTGACGGCCTTGAGAAGGCCAAGGCCGCAGATACGCTCGTCTTCCATGCCGGTACGGCCGAGAAGGACGGGGCAGTTGTCACGAATGGCGGCCGCGTCCTCGGCGTCGTTGCCAAGGCTCCGACGGTCAAGCAGGCCGTGGACAAGGCGTACAAGGGCGTCGCTGCCATCACGTTCCAGGATGCCTTCTACCGCAAGGATATTGCGCACCGTGCACTCGAACGCCTGCAGGAAAAATAAAATATAGTTTACAAAGTTACATAAGTACATTATAATAGTACATGTAGACGTCAACGATGGACGCTCTGGAGTCTTCGCTGGGACTGCTCATTTTCCCGGGGAGACGCCGGAGCGTTTTATTGTTTTCAGGCGCCGCCCGACGTTTTTGCAGGGGGATTGCTGCAGAAATTGTAGGAATTGTTGGTTTTATTAGGACTTCATAAGGAATTATCGTATCTTTGGGAGGGCTTGGTATGGATTTTGCTAAACTTCTGGCAGAAGTCAATAACTTTGTATGGGGCCCCGTCATGCTCGCACTGCTGGTCGGCACTGGTATATTCCTGACCATCCGGCTGCATTTCCTGCCGTGGCGGAATCTCTGGTATGCCGTTTCGATGATCTTTCGCCATCGCGACCGCCATGCGGGCGACATTTCGCCGTTCCAGTCGCTGATGACGGCACTTTCGGCGACCGTAGGCACGGGCAATATCGTCGGTGTCGCGACGGCCATGGTGCTCGGCGGTCCCGGCGCCATTGTCTGGATGTGGATCAGCGCGGCCTTCGGCCTCTCGACGAAATACGGCGAATCGGTACTGGCCGTCAAGTACCGTGAGACGAACAGCGTGGGGGAGATGGCCGGCGGGCCGATGTACGCGATGAAGAACGGCATCCGCAATCCGTATGTCGGACGCACGCTGGCCTTCCTGTTCGCGTCGTTCGTCGTGCTGGCCTCATTTGGCATCGGCAACATGACGCAGGCCAATTCCATCTCGGCGGCGCTTGCCTCCAGTTATGCCGTCCCGACGGAGCTAACGGGTATCATCATTGCCGTCGTGGCGCTTTCGGTCCTGATTCGCGGCATCCGCCGCATCGGCATGGTTTCGAGCATCGTCGTTCCGGCCATGGCACTCTTTTATTTCGTCGTCGCGCTCATCGTCATCGTCGTCAACGTTGAAGCCGTACCGGCCGGCATTGCCGAGATGTTCCGTATGGCCTTTTCCTTTGATTCGGTGGCAGGCGGCGTCGGCGGCTCCATCGTGGCCACGGCTCTGACGTCGATGCGCTGGGGCGTCGCGCGCGGCGTCTTCTCGAATGAGGCAGGCCTCGGCTCCGCACCGATTGCCGCGGCCGCTGCGCGCACGGACCATGCGTCGCGCCAGGGCTACGTCAACATGACGGGCACGTTCTTCGACACGATGATCGTCTGCATGCTGACGGCGCTTGTCATCTCGTCTTCGGGCGTGCTCGGCACGACGGACCCCGAGACAGGCAAACTGCTCTCGGGTGCACAGCTGACGATTGCAGCGTTCAGCACGGTCTTTGGCCCGTATGGCAAGCTTATCGTATCGATTTCGTTGACGCTTTTTGCATTTTCAACGATCCTTGGCTGGGAGTATTACGGCGAGAAGGCGCTGGAGTATCTCATCAAGAACCGCAGGGTCATCATGAGCTACCGCGTGCTCTTCAGCCTCGTGACGTTCGTCGGTGCGACGACGACGCTCGATGTCGTCTGGAATTTCTCCGATACGATGAACGGCCTCATGGCCATTCCG
This sequence comes from Mitsuokella sp. AF21-1AC, assembly GCF_003458855.1. NCBI lineage: Bacteria > Bacillati > Bacillota > Negativicutes > Selenomonadales > Selenomonadaceae > Mitsuokella > Mitsuokella sp. AF21-1AC. The sequence continues at coordinate 22,469 of NZ_QRVW01000005.1, read as the reverse complement.
AACCTCATCTGCCTGCTCTGGCTCAACAAGGACATCGCGGAGGAGTGCTTCGAGTTCCAGCATGCCGTGGTCGAGAAGGAGAAGCAGGGAGAGAGCATCGATTATCAGCCGGAAGATGCCAAGCTCAGCTGAGTCCTGCCGGCTGACTGCCGGATCATATAAGAGAGGTGTGGCGCCTGTTTTGCTGTCGCACCTCTTTTTTACACAAAAAAGCCGCCAGCATAAGCTGACGGCTTGACCATTCAAATGGTCGGGATGACAGGATTCGAACCTGCGGCCTCATCGTCCCGAACGATGCGCGCTACCAAACTGTGCCACATCCCGCAATCACAAGAAGTATTATACGGAAAATCAGAGGCTTTGTCAACAACTTTTTTTACATTTATTTATTTTATTTTGTTGAGCGTTTCCGCGAGGCTTGCGGCCGATTCATCCTGACTGTTGCAGCTGATGATGGGCTGTGCGCCGAGCATCACGGTATTGCCGTCGGCATAGGCCTGTTCCTTGTTATGGCCGTTGTGGTAGGCGGCGGCGAGGTTGCCCGCGACGAAATACGAGCGTTCGGCGGCGGACATGTCGCCCTGCGGTGCCGGCTTGTCGAATTCCTTGCCGTTGACGCTGACGACACCGTCCTTCACGGTCACATGGTTGTTGCTGTAGGCCGTGAGTTTCTTGACGTAGGCATCGCGGCGGTCGTTATCGCTCGGATGGTCGGACAGGAACTGCTGCAGGGCGCTGGGTTCCGTCTTCGATTTGTCGAGCACGCGCTGCCAGACGGCCGCACAGGCGCCCGGATTGTAATTGGAGTGTGTGATGTATTCGAAGGCCAGCGCATCGGCTTCGCGCTCCATCGGCTTCGTGATGTTGCGGTTGTTGATGACGCTCGTGACGATGCTGCCGAGCTCCGAGCCCGTGGCTGCACCAATGATGGCCATGTTGAGGCTGCGGCGTGCGCCCTTGGCCGGATGATCCTTCTGGCCATGGCCCATCTCGTGGCCGAGCACGACGGCAATCTCATCCTCGTTCGTCAGCACGGAGAAGAGGCCCGTGTTGACGCTCATGTTGTGCCCGAGCGTGCAGAAGGCATTGAAGCTCGTATCGTTGTTTATGAAGTAGTTGTAAGGCTTGTCATAGATGGTCGGATCGACGGCGCCGATGGCTGATGTCAGATTGGCCATGATTGTGTCGAGGCGGTTGTTGAGGTAGGCATCGTTGTTGACGCCGTACTGCTTTTTCATTTCCTCGAAGAATTCCTGGCGCCCTTCCTCCGAATCGTTGTACTTCTTGAGAATCTGCGTGAGTTGTGCATGCGCGGCGGCGCCCTGGATGCCGGCGCCGATGATGCTGCCCCAGCCAAATGCCGCCGAAGCCTGCGGAGCCGGGGCAATCATGTAGCCGCCCGGTACGGCAAGGCAGGCTGCCAGCGCGAGCGGCAGCAGTTTCTTTTTGAGTCTGGATGTACGGGATTTTTGCGCTTGAGTCATGATCAACGCCCCTTTTTATTGTCAAAATGATGGCCAAAAACTTCCTGTAAGGTTTCGTTTGTTTCATTATAACACGATTTGTACAGGAACGCAGAAGAAAACGGCAATTATTTCTCGGAATTTTTCTACAAAAGAAGGATAGTCGTCAATGCACCGCGAATAATTAAGTAATAAATGGATAACTGGGGATTTCCAGTGTATCTTGCTGATTTATGAAAAGTGGGGTGTTTCCTATGTTAGTGAAAGAAATCATGACGAAAGATGTCATCACAGTCAAGCGGGATGCCTCGATCCGGGAAATTGCCGAGACACTCATCCAGAATCACATCTCCGGGATGCCTGTCGTGGACGATACGGGCAAGGTCTGCGGCATCGTCAGTGAGGGCGATCTCATGTGCAAGGAGGTCACGCCGGACCTGCCGGATGAACTCTGCATCCTCGGTGCCGTCATCTATTATTCGGGACTGCGCGAATACCGCGAAGCCTTCCGCAAGATTGCCGCGACTTCGGCCGAGCAGATCATGACGGAGAAGGTCATCTCGGTCCGCGAGGACGATGAAGTCAGCAAAGTGGCCAAGCTCATGTTCGACAAGCACATCAAGCGCCTGCCCGTCATCGATGGTGAAGGTCATCTGCACGGCATCGTTGCGCGCCGCGACATCATCAAGATGCTGCTCTGATGTTCTGAAACAGGAAATAAGATCGGGAGTCTCACGACTCATGGTTGGCGCAAGAGCGGCCATGCATCCTCGTCAGGAATGTTCCTGGCGAAGCTGCATGGCCGCTCAGCCGTTTTCTGAACGCATCGCAAGAGGCCTGTACGGCGGTCACGCTGCGTTATTTCTCCCTGGTGTGTCCATTCCGGCGTCTGGGCTTCTTGGTGGCAAAGAGGTAGACGAGTACCGTCAGGACGATGCCGAGCAGGCCGTAGAGCGGGCCGCGTGCGATGAAGGCGTAGATGGTGGCTGCGAGGCAGAAGAGCACGGCAATCAGCGTCTGTCTGGCATTTTCCTTGCGGTAGCGGAATGTGTCGTAGTCCGTCCCGACCGCCTCTTCAAAGCATTCCCGGCAGACGATGCGACGGCGCCCTTCCTCATCCTGATTGATGAGCGCTTCTTTTTCCGAGATCTCACGCCCGCAAATCGAACATTTCAGCATGTCAATCCCTTCCTTTTCCGCATCGATTCTCTGCCGGGCTGATGGCAGCAGGCGATGATGATACAAACTTATATCTTAAATAGTAGACCAAAACTCAAAAATAAGCAATCACCACCGTTCTGTTCAACAGAAAATCCGAATAATTGAAACATATTGCCGGAAAAAAGAGGAATTTTTTTGACTTTGTCGTATATGTATGAAAGGATATAAAATGACCGCTGAGGCCCGCTGCATGGCGGACGGCCCGCAGGTCATTCAGCATAGAAACAGGGGGAATAAGCATGAATATCATCGTTACAGGCGGAGCCGGTTTCATCGGTTCGAACTTCATCTATTATATGCTCAAGAAGCATCCGTCCGACCGCATCATCTGCGTGGACAAGCTCACGTATGCCGGTAATCTCGAGACGCTCGAGGGCGCCATGGAGAAAAAGAACTTTAAATTCATCCGGGCAGATATCGCAGACCGCAAGACGGTCTACCGCATCTTTGAAGCGGAAAAACCGGACGTCGTCGTCAATTTCGCGGCGGAATCCCATGTGGACCGCTCCATTGAGAATCCGGAGATTTTCCTCCAGACAAACATCATCGGCACGAGCGTGCTGCTCGATGCCTGTCGCAAGTACGGTATCGACCGCTACCACCAGGTCTCGACGGATGAGGTCTATGGCGACCTGCCGCTCGACCGTCCGGACCTCTTCTTCACGGAAGAGACGAATCTAAAGACCTCGAGCCCGTATTCGGCCTCGAAGGCCGGCGCTGATCTCCTCGTCATGGCGTATCACCGCACGTACAAGCTGCCAACGACGATTTCACGCTGCTCGAACAATTACGGGCCGTACCATTTCCCGGAGAAGCTCATTCCGCTCATGATTATCAACGCGCTCTCCGACAAGAAACTGCCGGTTTACGGCGACGGCAGGAACGTCCGCGACTGGCTCTATGTCGAGGATCATTGCCGCGCCATTGACCTGATCCTGCAGAAGGGGCGCGTCGGTGAGGTCTATAATGTCGGCGGCCATAATGAGCGCGCGAACATCGATGTCGTCAAGACCATCCTCAAGGAACTCGGCAAGTCCGAAGAGCTCATCGAATACGTCACGGACCGCAAGGGCCATGACCGCCGCTATGCCATTGACCCGACGAAGATCCAGACGGAACTCGGCTGGCAGCCCGAGACGAAATTCGAGGACGGCATCAAGAAGACGATAAAATGGTATCTCGAACACCGCGACTGGTGGATGGGCATCATCAGCGGTGATTACCGGAGTTATTACGAGCGCATGTATGACAGCCGCGCCGTCCTCGAATACGCCAAGATCTGATTGGCCAGGGTCAAGCGGAATTGCCTTCTTCAGCCTCCTGACGGGCGGCGGGGAAGGCATTTTTGTACCAGTTCAATTATAGGGAAAGAAGCTGATATTTTGTCAGAAGAACAATCTGCCGTGCAACAGGAGATGGCGGCACGCGGCCGCATCATCGTGCGGACTAGCCTCGTGGGCATCGTCGTCAACATCCTGCTCGCAGCCTTCAAGGCAGCCGTGGGCTTCACGGCCAATTCCATCGCCGTACTCCTTGATGCCGTCAACAACCTTTCGGATGCCCTGTCCTCGGTCATCACGGTGGCCGGCGCGAAACTCGCGGGGCGCAAGCCGGACCGCGAGCACCCGTTCGGCCATGGCCGCATCGAGTATCTGAGCGCCATGATCATCGCGGCTATCGTCTTTTATGCCGGCCTGACCTCACTCTGGGAATCGGGCAAGAAAATCTTCGAGCCGGAGCCCGCGGACTACAGCCTGCTGTCGCTCTTCATCATCGCCGTGGCCGTCCTCGTCAAGATCGTGCTCGGCCGCTACTTCAAGCAGCAGGGAAAAGCCGCGGAGTCCGGCGCGCTCGTGGCCTCAGGGGCCGACGCGCTCTTCGATGCCGTACTGTCTTTCTCCGTGCTCGCTTCAGCACTCATCTACCTGGGCACGGGCGTCTCGCTCGAGGCCTACGTCGGCGTCATCATCGCGATCTTCATCCTGAAATCCGGCATCGACATGATGCGCGACACGCTCAACGACATCCTCGGTGAACGCCCGGACCCCGTACTCGTCCGCAGGATCAAGGGCATGCTGGCGGCCGAGCCGGAAATCCGCGGGGCCTACGACCTCATGCTCAACAATTACGGCCCGGGGCGCAATTACGCGTCGGTGCATATCGAGCTGCCCGATACCATGACGGTGGAGGAGGTCGACCGCCTGACGCGCCGCATCCACGACAAGGTCTATGAGGCGACCGGCGTGCGCCTGATGGGGGTCACGGTCTATTCCTACAATACGAACGATGATGAAGCCATCGCGATGCGCAAACAGGTCTACAAGATCGTGCTGGCTCACCGCGAATGGATCCTGCAGGTGCACGGCTTCTACGTCAACCGCGAGAAGAAGGACATGCGCTTCGATGTCGTCGTGCGCTTCGGCACGGACATCCCTGCTGTCCTGAAGGAACTGCATCGGGAGGTTCAGGCGGCATTTCCCGCTTATGACATCCTCATCGATGTCGATATGGATATTTCGGCGTTGGGCACGCGAGGATGATTTTTGTTTGTTTTGGAATTAACGTATTGTTTATTATTGCATTCGGGCGGTGTTTGGCTCGTGAGAAGAACTATGTTATAATGAAGCAATGGCGTTCCTGATTGCCTGGAACAAATATCGAACGAAAGGATGTAATAGGATTGAAGGCAACCGAAACGAAACTCAAAGGGGTTTACGTGCTCGAACCGCAGGTGTTCGGCGATGCACGCGGCTGGTTCATGGAAAGCTGGTCGCAGCGCAAGATGGAAGAGGCAGGGCTCTTCGTGAATTTCGTGCAGGACAATCAGTCATATTCGGCGCAGAAAGGCACGCTGCGCGGTCTGCATTACCAGCTGAACCCCATGTGCCAGGCCAAGTTGCTGCGCGCGACGCGCGGCATGATCTTCGATGTGGCCGTCGATATCCGCAAGGGATCGCCGCAGTTCGGCCAATGGGTCGGCGTGGAACTCTCGGCGGAAAACAAGAAGCAGCTCTTCATCCCGCGCGGTTTCGCACATGGCTTCCTGACGCTGACGGATGATGTCGAGGTACAGTACAAGGCCGATAATTATTACGCGCCGGAGTGCGACGGCAACATCCGCTGGGACGATCCGGACATCGGCGTTGTCTGGCCGCTCGAGCCGGTCATCCTGTCCGACAAGGACCAGAAGGCGCCGTCGCTGAAGGAGCGCCTGGCGTCCTCGCTGAATTTCGTGTATGAATGATGCGGATGGCAGCAGAACGGGGGCTTTTGAGGAAGGAGTGTAATGCGTGATACGCAAGGGAATCATTTTGGCCGGCGGCTCGGGCACGCGGCTGTATCCGCTGACGATTGCGGTGTCGAAGCAGCTCATGCCGGTCTACGACAAGCCGATGATCTATTATCCGCTGTCGACGCTGATGCTCGCAGGAATCCGGGATATTCTCGTCATCACGACGCCAACGGACAATGCGAATTTCAAACGCCTGCTCGGCGACGGCTCGCAGTGGGGCATCTCGATTTCGTATGCCGTCCAGCCAAAGCCGCAGGGGCTTGCCCAGGCCTTCCTGATCGGTGAGGAGTGGCTGGCTGGCGAGGGCTGCGCGCTGGTGCTCGGCGACAATATCTTCTACGGCTCGGATCTTGCCGTCATGATGCAGCGGGCGGCGCAGCAGGAGATGGGCGCGACGGTCTTTGCCTATTATGTGCGCGACCCGGAGCGTTACGGTGTCGTTGCCTTTGATGAGGCGGGCGAGGCCGTCAGCCTCGAGGAGAAGCCTGCTGTGCCGCAGTCCCATTTTGCCGTGACGGGCCTTTATTTCTATGATGCAGACATCGTGGAGATCGCGAAATCCATCCGGCCGTCGGCGCGCGGAGAGCTTGAGATCACCGACGTCAACAAGGTGTACCTGGCGCGCCATACGCTTCATGTCGAGACGATGCGCCGCGGCTATGCCTGGCTCGATACGGGGACACATGAATCTTTGCTGCAGGCAGCGTCTTTCGTGCAGACCATCCAGGAACGCCAGGGGCTCAAGATCGCCTGCCTCGAGGAAATCGCGTACCGCATGGGATATATCACGAAGGAACAGGTCCTGAAACTGGCCGAGCCGCTTGAAAAGAACGAGTACGGTCAGTATCTCCTGCGCATGGCGCAGGAATCATAAAGTTGAATCTTCGCGGCTGCGGTGTGAAGAACGGCGACGCGTTGAATGGACGCCTAAGGTGGTTCCGCTCGTGGATTACAGACGCGGCAGGAAGTGAAAGAAGGTCTTTTTTTGAGTCAATATCCCGCGCGGCGCCGGTGCCGCAAAGAAGAAAAGCGCCGGCAGACCACGATGCTGACAAGATTCCTGATGGGCGCATTCCTGCTGCTCAGCACATTCCTGCTGAGCTTCTGGGCTCCTGTCGTGGAACGCAACATCGATGTCTATCAGGGGGTCGTGGAGAAGGGCCTCGGCCAGAAGTCGAGTGAAGATGTCGCCATCCTGCGCTCCATCCTTGCATCGGAGCGGCTGCTCCTGGCAAACCTTCCGGATTCGATGGAAAAGGCCGTGGCGCTCACGCACAACACCCAGGCCCGGGCGGATATCGACTCGTACCAGTCGGACAAGGCGGAAGGGCGCTGGGGCACCTTGCAGGAACTGCGGTTCTTCTCGGGCTTCAGCAAGAGCCTGCTGCTCCTGGGCGTCGCATTCGCTGCCGCGGGTCTGGCCGGCTGCCAGCGCCTCTGGATCTGTGCGCTCAGCGGCCTGTTCTCCGTGTCCGGTCTCGCCGTGCAGATTGTCTTGTACGGTTTTGCAGCAGCCTTGATTGCCACAGGTACCTGATTGCCTGATCCCTGTCCTGCCCGTGCGGCGGCGACAGGGATATTTTTATGCCGCGCTTGTTCGTTCTTGGCAAAGATTAAGAAAAGCAGGGTAAGATGCAAAAGGAAATGACAGATGTTTAAATGAAAGGGTGGAGGTATGTTTTTCTATATCCGCCGGTATCTTCTCTGGGGCCTGCTGGCCGTGGCGTTCATGTGCGGTGAGGTCTGCATGGACCTCATGCAGCCAAAGCTCATGAGCCGGATCGTCGATGAAGGCGTCATGGGACTCGGCACGGGCGGCAGCGATATGGGCATCATCGCGCATCTGGGACTCTGGATGCTGGGCTGTGTGGTGCTCGGCTGTTTCTGCGGCTCGATGAATACGGTGTTCGTGAATCTCGCGGGGCAGCATGCGGGCAACGAGATCCGCAAGGACTGCTTCGCGCGTATCCTGTCGCTTTCCTTTTCGCAGGTGGATGCGGCCGGCACCGGTACGCTCATCACGTGGGTGACGAACGATGTGACCCAGGTGGAGAACATGCTCTCACAATTCATCCGGGGGCTTGTGCGCACGAGCTGCCTGCTCGTCGGCTCGGCCTTCTTCATGTATCAGCTGCATCACGCGTTTGGCCTGCTGATCGTGATCGCCCTGCCGCTGCTCGTACTCATCATGGGCACCATCCTGCATCTGACAAACCGTTCGTTCCTCGCCCTGCAGACGGAACTCGATGCCATTAACCGCATCCTGTCGGAAGACATCGCCGGTATCCGCATCATCAAGGCCTGCGTGCGTGAGGCATATGAGAAACGGCGCTTTGGCCGGGCGAATGAAGCGCTGCTTACCACCCAGCTCCATGTGCTCGTGCTCTTCGCGCTGATGAATCCGCTCGTCAATCTCGTCATGGGAACGCTCGTCGTGCTGGTCCTCTGGCAGGGCGGCCAGATGGCGGCAGCGGGGATGATCCGCCCCGGCCTTGTCATCGCGGCCATCAGCTACACGATGACGATGCTCATGGGCGTCATGATGCTCGTGATGCTCTTTCAGACGATCTCGCGCGGCCTGGCATCCTGGAAGCGCCTGCGCGCACTGCTCCGGATGGAGCCGGCCATCCGGGACGGCGCACACGATGTGCCGCCGGGCAGAGGAGAAGTCCGCTTCGAGCATGTGTCATTCGGCTACCATTCAGGGCAGGAGATCCTGCACGATATCAATCTCGTCATTCATCCCGGTGAGCACGTCGCCATCATGGGGGCGACGGGAACGGGCAAGACGACGCTCTTGTCGCTCATCCCGCGCTTTTACGAGGTGACGGAGGGACGCGTGCTGGTCGATGGCGTCGATGTGCGCGACTACCGCCTTTCCTCGCTGCGCGGCCGCATCGCTTTTGCGCTCCAGCGCAGTGAACTCTTCACGGCGACGATGGCAGAGAACATCCGCTGGGGACAGGAAGATGCTTCGTTTGACGAGGTCAGGCGTGCGGCTGCCATTGCCCAGGCCGAAGCATTCATCCGGCGGCAGCCGCATGGCTTTGATGCGATGGTGGCGGAACGCGGCACGAGCCTGTCAGGCGGCCAGAAGCAGCGCCTCGCCATCGCCCGGGCCGTCCTGCGCCGGGCAGAAATCCGGATCTTCGATGACAGCACAAGCGCCTTGGACCTGCGCACGGAAGCCAGGCTCTGTGCGGCACTTGACCGCGAGGATGCCGGTGTGACGCGTATCACCGTGGCAGAGCGCATTGTCTCGGCCCGCCACGCCGACCGCATCGTGCTGCTCGAGCATGGCCGCATCGCGGCTGACGGCACGCACGAAGAACTCCTGCAGACGTCTGCCCTGTATCGGAGTCTGTACGATTCCCAGCTGGGAGAGGAGGCGAAGGATCATGAGGGATGACAGGCTTTCTCCGCGCAAGGCGGATCTTGCGCGAAGAGCTCCCGGCATGCACCGCCCGCCGCACTTCGCCGAGGCGGAATACGCGGCGGATATCCGTGGCACCCTGCGGCGCTTGCTGCGCTATTTCACGAAAGAGAGCCGCCTGCTTGTCCTGCTGTTCATGGCCGTCATCTTCGGGACGCTCTGCAGCATTTATGCCCCGCTCCTGCAGGCTGCCGCCATCGATGCGATGACCGGCGGTCAGCTGCCGCAGCTCGGGCAGGAACTCTTGTATCTCGCACTCTGTTATCTGCTGGCCTCACTGTCGCAGTTCCTGACGGGGCAGCTGGCGGCGCGCCTCTCGCAGCACATCGTGCGGGCGCTTCGCACGGAGCTCTTTGCGCACATCGTCGACCTGCCCGTCCGTTACCTCGACCGCCACTCGCACGGCGATGTCATGAGCCGCATGACGAATGATGTGGAAAATATCGCAAGCATCATATCTTCCTCCCTGCCGACGCTCTGCTCAGGGCTCTTGACCGTTGCCGGCACGGCACTCATCATGCTTTGGAGCTGCTGGCAGCTCGCGCTGCTCTCGTTTTTGTCGGTTTTCGTGACCATCTTCGTGACGAAGCGCATGGGCAGGGTCGTGCGGAGGTATTCGCGCACCCGCCAGCAGCTGCTCGGCGAGCAGACCGGCATGGTGGAGAAGATGATCGCCGGCTATCGCACGGTGGTGGCCTGCCACCATCAGCAGGCGGTCATCCGCTCCTTCTGTGAGAAGAGCGATGAGCTGACCAGGGCCGGTATCCGGCAGGACATTTGCTCGGGCGTCATGGGGCCGTTCATGAATAGCATCAGCAATGCGGGCTTTGTCGCTTGTGCGGCGGCAGGCGGTGTATTCGCCCTTGACGGCATGATCTCGGTCGGCATCATCGCGGCCTTCCTCGTCTACATCCGCCTGTTCTCGAAGCCCATCAACGAGCTCGCCGTCATCTACGGACAGCTGCAGACGGCTGTGGCCGGTGCCGAGCGCGTCTTCAAGGTGCTCGACGAGCCGCCTGAAATGATGGCGGGAGGGGCGTATCCGCCGCGCGGCCGCAACGATATCCGCTTTGATCACGTGAGTTTTTCCTACGTTCCGGGGCAGGAAGTCCTGCACGATTTCTCGCTCTCGATACCGGCCGGCCGCAAGGTGGCGCTTGTGGGGGCCACGGGCTCGGGCAAGACCACGCTTGCGAATCTCCTTCTGCGCTTCTACGATCCGGAACGCGGCACGATATGGATCGGTCCCTCTGACCTGCGCACGATTGCGCGGCCTGCTCTGCGCGGCAGTATGGCCATCGTCCTGCAGGATACCGTGCTGTTCTCGGCCACAATCCGGGAAAATCTGCTGTATGCGCGTCCGGAGGCCACGGAGGAAGAGCTCTGGCGGGCGGCACGGCTGAGCCGCGCACAGGAGATGATCGCCGCCCTGCCGCAGGGCCTCGATACGGTACTCACGGCCGGCGGCGGGAACATCTCACAGGGTCAGCGGCAGCTGCTCGCCATCACGAGGGCCTTCCTCGCCGATCCCGACGTGCTGATCCTTGACGAAGCCACGTCGAACGTGGATACGCGCACGGAAAAAGACATCCAGTCGGCCATGCAGGAACTCATGAAGAACCGCACCTCCATCGTGATTGCCCACCGGCTCTCCACGATCCGGGACTCCGATCTCATCGTCGTCATGGATGAGGGACGCATCGTCGAGCAGGGCAGCCACCGGGAGCTGCTCGCGGCGGGCGGCCGCTATTACGACCTTTACATGACGCAGTTCCGCGGCTTTGCGACCTGAATCGGGGGACAGATGCAGGAATCTGTCTGCTCGTGTGAGACAGCAGTTGCAATTTTCCCCGCCTTGTGCTATATTTAAGAATCATGACGATGAAAAAGAAGAGTAGCCTGTGCGCCGCCGACAGGGAGTCCCGCCTGGACTGGAAGCGGGATGACGGCAGCAGGGGAACGTTCGCTTTGGAGTCTCCGTAGGAAATGACGGACGCAGGACTGCGTTATGGTCAGAAGCAAGTGATAAATCAGGGTGGTACCGCGAACAGACCTTCGCCCCTATGGCTTTTACGGCCAGGGGTCGAAGGTTTTTTATATTTAGGAGGTTCGGTATGGAAGAGAAGATTGAACAGCTCAAGGCACAAGCTGCCGAAGCCATCAAGAATGCCGCAGGAAATCTTTCGGAACTCGACGATATCCGCGTCAAGTTCCTGGGCAAGAAGGGTGAGTTTACGACCATCCTCAGGAGCATGGGAGCCATCGCGAAGGAAGACCGTCCGCGTGTCGGCAAAATCGTCAACGAGGCGAAAGCTCAGGTCGCAGCGCTCATTCAGCAGAAGAATGAGGAGCTCAAGGCACGCGCCATGGCTGACAAGCTCGCGAGCGAGAAGATCGATGTCACGCTGCCAGGCCGTCAGCAGCCGCTCGGCCATCTGCATCCGCTGACGCTGACGCTCGAGCGCATCAAGGATATCTTCTTCCGCATGGGCTTCTCCGTCGAGGAAGGCCCGGAAATCGAGAAGGATTATTACAATTTTGAAGCTCTGAACCTGCCGAAGGATCATCCGGCCCGCGATATGCAGGATTCGTTCTACATCACGGAGGATATCCTCATGCGTTCGCAGACGTCGCCAGTGCAGGCGCGCACGATGCAGAAGAACGAGCCGAATGCGCCAATCCGCATGATCGCGCCGGGCCGCGTTTACCGCCGCGATGAATACGACGCCACGCATTCCCCGATGTTCACGCAGGTCGAAGGCCTCGTCATCGACGAGGGCATCACGTTTGCGGACCTCAAGGGCACGCTCGAGCTCTTCCTGCGCCAGATTTTCAATGATGATGTCAAGGTCCGCCTGCGCCCGAGCTTCTTCCCCTTCACGGAGCCTTCGACGGAGGTCGATATCTCCTGCGTCATGTGTCACGGCAAGGGCTGCAAGGTCTGCAAGGGCACGGGCTGGCTCGAGATCCTGGGTGCCGGCATGGTTCATCCCCATGTGCTCGAAATGAGCGGCTACGATCCGAAGAAGGTTTCAGGCTTCGCGTTCGGCATGGGCGTGGAGCGCATCGCGATGCTTTCGTACGGCGTGGATGATCTGCGTCTGTTCTATGACAACGACATGCGCTTCCTGCGCCAGTTCTGAGTGAGAAAGGGGATATACCATGCAGGTTTCCATCAAATGGTTAAAGGATTATATTGATTTCGACTGGTCGGCGGAGGAACTCGCAGACCGTTTCACAATGGCCGGCGTGCCGGTGGAGAATGTCATCCGTGCCGATGAAGGGCTCGACAAGGTCGTGACGGGCCGTATCGAGAAGCTTGAAAAGCACCCGGATTCCGACCATCTGCAGATCTGTCAGATGAATGTCGGCGAGAAGGATCTTATTCAGATCATCACGGGTGCGCAGAATGTGGCCGAGGGCCAGGTCGTGCCGGTCGCCATGGTCGGCGCACATCTGCCGAACGGCCTTCACATCAAGAAGGGAAAACTCCGTGGCCTGCCCTCAAACGGCATGCTCTGCTCGGCCGGTGAGCTGCACCTTGACCTCACGAAGCTGACGGAGGAAGAGAAGAACGGCATCTACATCCTGCCGGCGGATACGCCCGTCGGTGTGCCGGCCAAGGATGTGCTGGGCCTCGACGATGTCGTGCTCGAGTTTGAGCTCACGGCCAACCGCGGCGACTGCTTCAGCGTGCTTGGTCTCGTGCGCGAAATCGCCGTACTCACGGGCAATCAGCCGAAATGGCCGGCAATCGCCTGCAAAGAGGACGATGCGGCCAAGGCTGCCGACATGATTTCCGTGGGCATTGCGGCGCATGACCTCTGCGACCGCTTCAGCGCCCGCGTCATCAAGAACGTCAAGATTGGCCCGTCTCCGGAGTGGATGCAGCAGCGCCTCGAAGGTGCCGGCATCCGCGCCATCAACAACGTCGTCGACGTGACGAACTTCGTCATGCTCGAGCTCGGTCAGCCGATGCATGCCTATGATTACGATGAGATCACGGGCCACACGCTGACGGCCCGCCTCGCAAAGGAAGGCGAGAACCTCCATACGCTCGACGACAGCTCACGCCTTGCGAAGGGCACGGAGCTCGTCATCGCCGATGCCGAGCATCCGGCGGGCCTCGCGGGCATCATGGGCGGACTTGAGACGGAAGTCACGGAGAAGACGCGGACGGTCGTGCTTGAGGCCGCTTCGTTCAATGGTCCGAGCATTCGCCGCACGGCGCGCGCCTGCGGCCTGCACTCCGAGGCTTCGGGCCGCTTTGAGCGCGGTGTCGATGTGACGAATACGCCGCGCGCACTCGAGCGTGCCTGCCAGCTGCTGCAGGACATGGGCGCCTGCACGGTCACGCAGGGCATCGTCGACTGCTATCCGGAGCCGAAGCAGCCGGTAACGATCGATTACACGACGGATGAGATCAACCGCCGCCTTGGCACGGACATCCCGGGCGCAGAGATGGTGAAGATCCTGACGGAGCTCGGCTTTAAGGTTGAAGCAAAGGGCGATGAAGCTTACCATGTTACGGTGCCGTCGTGGCGCAATGACTGCACGTACATGGAAGACCTCTCGGAAGAGGTCGCACGCATCTACGGCTTTGACAAGATCGCAAGCACGACGCCGTTCGGCCGCATGGTGCAGGGGCGTCAGAGCGACAGGCAGAATTTCGTCGACAAGATCAAGCACACGCTCGCCTCTCTTGGCATGACGGAGGAGCTTTCCTTCTCCTTCACGAGCACGGATCTTTTCGACAAGCTGCTCGTACCGGCTGATTCGCCGCTGCGCCAGGCCATCCCCATCATGAACCCGCTGACGGATGAAGCGCCGCTCGTGCGCACCTGCCTGCTGACTTCCATCATGGAGAACGCCGTGCGCAACTTCTCGCGCAAGAACAACGACCTTAAGCTCTTCGACGTCGCGCCCGTCTTCCTGCCGAAGGCCCTGCCGCTCACAGAGCTGCCGGATGAACGCCTCAAGGTCGCAGGCCTCATTACGGGCCGCCGCAACGAGATCGGCTGGAACCAGGCCGGCGACATGGTGGACTTTTACGATATGAAGGGCATCGTCGAGGAACTCTTCCGCGTGCTCGGCATCACGAAGTATACGGTTGAAGCCGGCGAGCACTTCGCCCTGCATCCGGGCAAGACGGCCTTCTTCAAGAAGGGCCGCGAGGTCATCGCGACGGTCGGCGAGCTGCATCCGCAGGCCGCAGAGAACTTCGGCATCAAGCAGAAGGTCTACCTCTTTGAGATGGACGTTGAAGTGCTCATGAAGTACACGGGCAAGAACTTCCATTTTGAGTCCCTGCCGAAGTATCCGGCCATTGCGCGTGACCTGGCCATCGTCGTGGACGAGGATGTCGCTGCAGCCGACATCGAGCGCGTCATCGCGAAGAACGGCGGCAAGCACTTCAAGGGCGTGACACTCTTCGACGTCTACACGGGCGAGCATGTCGCCAGAGGAAAGAAGAGCCTGGCCTTCAACCTCCAGTTCCAGTCGAAGGACAAGACGCTGACAGATGAAGAGGCTGATGCTGCCTTCCAGAACATCCTCAAAGCCGTGGAAAAACAGTTTGCCGCAGAACTGCGCGCATGATTCGAGTTTGTGGAGGTGCTTCTTATGCCCAATCAGGATTCCCGTTCCCCGCAGGCGGAAAAAAGACCGGCGCAGCGCGTCGTCGTGGAGATCTTTGGCGACAGTTATCCCCTGAAAACGGATGACCCGGAGCATCTGAAGGTGCTCGCCAAGGGCGTCGATCAGCTCATGAAACGCACGGCCCGCTCGGTCAGCAGTTTCGACGGCACGAAAATCGCCGTGCTCACGGCACTGCAGATTGCCGATGAGTACGACAAACTGAAAAAAGATTACGATGAGCTCGTCGAACTTCTCGACGAGAAGTGAGTGCATCCTGACGGAGCCGCTGCCTTCTTTTTCGGAGGCAGCGGCTCTTTTGCATGCTTGCATTTATCCTTTCCATATGTTAATATTAGAGTATAAAATTAACAAAAGTTAAATATATGATGCTTGGAGGTTTGACATATGGATATCTTACAGAAACGCATCGGCCGCCTGCCGTTCCTCATGATGAGTCTCGGGATTTATGTGCTGGCCCCATTGTACTTTGCGCATGCCTGGGAGCACCGCACATTCTGGCGGTATGTCACGGAGCCGCAGGGGTTTCTCTCTGGCTTCTTCCGCGTCCTTGGCGATGGTGTGCCGTGTTTCTTCGTGCATCAGGCGGGTGCCGGCGCCTCCCTCGAGATGACGGCTCCGTTCGGACTCGCGCTGATGCTCGTGACGCTCTGGCGCTGCAACGACTGCCGGGCGAGCCGCCGCTGCCTCGTGCTGCAGTGCCTGCCAATCGCGAGCCTGTTTGCCTTTGTCTACCTGAGTAAGCGCCCCGCGTACCGGCCGCGCCGCCGCACGGTCATGCACAGGCGAGAGGAGCTGCGGCAATCTGACTGGCAGGACGAGCTTGACTGCCCGGCAGCCAGACACCGTCATATCGCCTGAGGGCAGGGTGCCTTGCGCCGCTCGCGGCCAGATGGTAGAATGAGAACAACGCAATGAAGACCGTTCCGCAGTTTCGGACAAAGGGGACGGTGCAGGATGAGAAAGGATGGACATCGTGAAATTCTGTGACAAATTGCTGCAGCTGCGGCGTGCCCGCAAGCTCACGCAGAAAGAGGTGGCGGCTGCCTGCGGCATCACGCGGCAGACGTACAGCGGCTACGAATCGGGTGACCGTTACCCGAAAAAGAAGGATACGTATCAGGTACTGGCGGATTTCTTTGATGTCAGCTTCGATTATCTCTACACGGACGACGAGATGTTCATCGAGGCGGCAGGCGCGCAGTACGGCAGCCGCGGCATGGCCCAGGCCCAGGACCTCGTGAGCCGTCTGGCCGGGATGTTCGCAGGTGGCGAGCTCTCAGACCAGGACCGCGAAGCCGTCATGCGCTCACTCGAACGTGCGTACTGGCTGGCCAAGGAAGACAACAAGAAGTACACGCCGAAGAAGTATCGGAAATGAGAGTCTTGAGATGGGAAGTGACGGAACGGGATGAATTCGCTACAGCTTTATCGGAAGGCGCAGCAGGTCAAGGCGAAGTCCGCGGCACGGGATATGCTGGGACTGGCGGAGGAGCTGGGCATCCTTGTCGAGTTTTCCGATGATTACAAGGACTTGCTCGGGATGTACTACAGCCACTGGCATCACCGCTTCATCTTCCTCAACAGCCGCCTCGACGATGACTGGCTGCCGATGGTTGTGGCGCACGAAATCGGGCATGACCAGCTGCACCGCAAGCTGGCGGAGAGCGGCCTGCAGGAGTTCGAGCTCTTCCGCATGAACAACCGCACGGAATACGAGGCGAACGCCTTTGCCTCACATCTGCTGCTCGACAGCGATGAAGTTTACCGCCGCGTGCGGGAGGGAGAGGATATCGATACGATTTCCAAGTGCATGCACTGCAACATCAACCTCATGCTCATCAAGATGCGGGAGATGGCATCCCTCGGCTATGACCTGCGTCTGACGGATACGGCTGACAGCCATTTCTTCAAGAACATTCGCGCCTGAGACCGGCAACTTGCATGTTCTGACGGAGGTTGAGAGAAATGTGCGATTCGATACAGCGGGGCAGGGGACGGCTGTGTTATAATAAACAGATGGCAAACAGCAAATGACAGAAAGGCGGTTATTCGATGCAGGTTTTGACATGCAAGGAAAAGGCGGGCTGGAACATCTCGCTGGCAGAGCTCACGGGCAGCTCGCTCGAGGAAGTGACCAGGGAGGTCCTGACGGAGTACGGGCTCAATGCACAGTTCCCTTTTACGTATCTCGGCAAGGCATATACGGTATTCTACGACGATGAGATCTTCACGCGCGGCAAGAAGACCATCGTGGCAACGCTCTACCTGCAGGGCGATGCGCAGAAAACCTACCTTGACCCGGAAGGGCCGGACCTCGTCTTCGGCGATTTCGTCATCGCGGGCGGCCATGCCCACGACGGCGCCCTCACGGGACTGGAAGAAGACGATGTCAAGAAGCTCTCGACGTTCATCCTCGAGAGCGAGGCAAAGCTAAAGGAGATGCGCCAGGCCAAGTTGTTTCGTGACAATGAGACGATCCGCTCGGCGCTCGTTCAGCGCCGCTTTGCCAAGTGAGGGCAGGTGACGGATAGAAAGGTGGATGCGTATGCGCAGGCAAGATCGGGAAATCAAGGAATGGGCAGACATCATCGCGGTGATGAAGCGGGCGCAGGTCTGCCGCCTGGCACTCAATGACGAAGACGGCTTTCCGTATATCCTGCCCCTGAATTTTGGCATGGAAGAGCGGGCAGGAAAACTGCGTCTCTTTTTCCACAGCGCCCTGGAGGGGCGGAAACTCACGCTCATGGCCCGGGACAACCGCGCGTCGTTTGAGATGGACGGCAAGCATCAGCTGCAGTACTTTGCCGAAAAGGGATACTGCACGTATGCGTATGAGTCCGTCATCGGCAGGGGGCGGCTCTTCATGGTGCCGGACGAAGAGAAACAGGCGGCACTTGAGTGTCTCATGGATCATTACCATCCGGGTGAGCACGCGTATTTCAATCCCGCGGCCATCCCGCGTACAGCGGTTTACATGCTCGAGGTGGAGTCCGTGACCGGCAAGCGCAAATTACCTAAATAAAAAATAGCAAGGGTTTTTGATTTTGCCCTTGCTATTTTTTTGCTTCTATGGTAAACTTTAAACTGTAAATGATATTAATTATCGTTATTTAAAAAGAAAAGAAGCAAATAAAGGAGGCTTGTTTATGTCTTTGATCAACAAAGAAGTCAGCGATTTTTCAGCTAAAGCATACCAGCACGAGGCGTTCCGTACCGTTACGAAGGCCGATTTGCTTGGTAAGTGGAGTGTATTCTTCTTCTATCCGGCCGATTTCACGTTCGTATGCCCGACCGAGCTGGAAGACTTGGAGAATCATTATGCAGCCTTCCAGAAAGCAGGCTGTGAGATCTATTCGGTTTCCTGTGATACGGAGTTTGTCCACAAGGCGTGGCACGATCATTCCGAGCGCATCGGAAAGATTACGTATCCGATGCTGGCGGACCCGACACATGCACTGTCACGTGATTTCGAGGTGCTGATCGAGTCGGCCGGGGTCGCGGAGCGCGGTACGTTCATCATCAATCCGGAAGGGAAGATCGTAGCGTATGAGGTCAATGCCGGCAATGTGGGCCGCAATGCAGAAGAGCTGCTGCGCAAGGTGCAGGCCTGCCAGTTCGTGCATGAGCACGGCGATGAGGTATGCCCGGCCAAATGGCAGCCAGGCGCAGAAACGCTGAAGCCGAGCCTTGATCTGGTGGGGGCGTTGTAAATGACAGCGCATCCCGTTAACGAACTTTATGATGTCATCGTGATCGGCGGCGGTCCCGCGGGCCTCACGGCAGCGATTTACCTTGCGCGCGCCTGCTACCGGGTGCTGGTCGTGGAAAAAGAACAGTTTGGCGGGCAGCTCACCATCACCGAACGCGTTGTCAATTATCCGGGCGTGGCGTCCATCAGCGGCGCGGCGCTAACGGACGAGATGCGCCAGCAGGCTGAGGCGTTTGGCGCAGAATTCAAGCTGGCTGAGGTCACAGCTCTTGACATGGCGGATGATATCAAGACGGTACATACCTCGCAGGGAGAACTGCATTGCTTTGGTGTCCTGCTGGCGGCCGGAGCGCATCCGCGTCTGGCCGGCTTTGCAGGAGAGAAAGAATTTCGCGGGCGCGGTGTGGCGTACTGTGCGACCTGTGATGGCGAATTCTTCCAGGGGCGGCAGGTCTTCGTCATCGGCGGCGGCTTTGCAGCTGCTGAAGAGAGCGTTTTCCTGACGAAATACGCTTCCCATGTCACCTGCTTGGTCCGCGAAGATGACTTCACCTGTGCGCAGGCCACGGCCGAGGAAACGAAGCAGAACCCAAACATCACGATCCGCACGAATACGGTCGTCGAATCCGTGACGGGCGATACAGCCCTGCGCACGCTCACATACCGCAATCTCAAGACCGGCGAGAAGACGACGTATGAGGCAGGGGACGGCGAAACGTTTGGCGTCTTCGTCTTTGCCGGCTATGAGCCGGCGACGGAACTCGTCCGGGGGCTGGCAAAGCTCGATCCGCATGGCTACATCATCACGGATGAAACGATGAAGACATCCTGTGAGGGTCTGTATGCAGCCGGTGATATCCGCATCAAGCCGCTGCGCCAATGCATCACGGCCGCGGGCGATGGTGCGCTGGCCGCGACGGAATTGGAACGCTATGCCCTGCAGATGCAGAAAAAGACGGGGCTGCGTCCATTGCGTCCCCTGCGGCAAGAGGCTGCTTCCGCTTCTGCCGAAGAAAAAACGGCTGCGTCAGATATTTTCCAGCCCGAGATCCTTGCACAGCTGCAGACGGTTTTTGACCGCATGGAACATCCTCTGGAGCTTCGCCTGTTCCTGGATGCTTCCCCGGCCAGCCAGGAACTGCGGGCCTACATGGAAGAACTGGCCCGCCTGACGCCGAAACTGTCCGTTACCCTGGCTGCTCCCGGGGAACAGGAGGAAGAGCTGCCCTGCGTCCGCGTCTATCGCGGCGATCATCGTCCCGCCGGCTTTGCCTTCCACGGCGTGCCGGGCGGTCATGAATTCACGTCGTTTGTCCTGGGCCTCTACAATGCGGCGGGAACGGGACAGGCTGTCGAGGCGAAGCTGAAAGAACAGATTCTTGCCTGGCAGAAGCCCTGCCATCTGCGCATCTTCGTCAGCCTTTCCTGCACGCTCTGCCCGGAACTCGTCACCGCTGCCGAGCGTCTCGCCACACTGAATCCGCAGATAACAGTGGATGTCTACGACCTCAACCGTTATCCGGCGCTGCGCGAAGCATACCAGGTCATGAGCGTGCCCTGCTTCCTCATCGATGAGGCAGGCCCTTACTTTGGCAAAAAGAATATCGCCCAGCTCTTTGCACTCTTGCAGCAGGCATGATTGCTGTTTGAGCAGGTACTTTTCCGAAGCATAACTTAGAAGAGAAGACGAAATTTGTCGACAATTTGCGATAAGTTTCGTCTTTTTTGTTTGCTTGTTCGGATTCTGTCGGTTTTCTTATGATAGTTATTTTTTTAACAAATTAGCGAAAAAGTTGTGTCACAGCGCCGAAAGTATGTTATAATATGAACAAATGAAATCAATGAAATAAATAGGAGGATAAATCATGGCTATTGTAATTTTGGGAATTATGATCACATTTGTTCTTTGCGTTTGCGGTGTATTTACGACAGACTGAGGAATCACGGCATATTCATCCTGATATCCTGTGTTTACTGCGTAAATTCTTCGCTTGTGCTTCTTGTAACTTTTTATGGAGGGATAAATTATGGCTATCGTTGTTTTGGGAATCATGATCACGTTCGTTCTCTGCCTCTGCGGGGTGTTCACGACGGACTGAAAGCTTTGGCAGAAAAAGTTTTCGGAAGGTTATGATGGCAATTATTCTAATTCAATATGCATATACAAAAACAGGGCCCCTGTCGGCAGATTGCAGCCAGGGAGCCCTGTTTCTTGTCAAAAGGAGAAGTGTCAGCGCGTTTTGCCTGCGGTTAGGCAGGCACCGTTGGTGTGGATGACATCCCGGTACCAGTAGAAGGATTTCTTGCGGTATCGCTTGAGTGTGCCACTGCCGTCATCGTTGCGGTCGACGTAGATGTAGCCGTAGCGCTTGCTCATCTGAGCGGTCGAGGCCGAGACGAGGTCAATGCAGCCCCAGGAGGTGTACCCCATGACGGGAACGCCGTCCTCGATGGCCTCATTCACGGCTCGCAGGTGGTCACGCAGATAGGCGATGCGGTAGTCGTCGTTTACCGTGAGGTCTCCTGCTTCATCGCGGCAGAGCTCGTCCTTGGCGCCGAGACCATTCTCGACGATGAAAAGCGGTTTCTGCCAGCGGTCGTAGTATTTGTTCAGGATGTAGCGCAGACCCTGCGGGTCGATCTGCCAGCCCCATTCGGAATCCTTGAGATACGGATTTTTCTTGCCGCCGAGGATATTGCCGATGCCCGCCTGGCCGGAAGTACCCTCGCAGATGCTCATGTAATAACTGAAGGAAATAAAGTCCACCGTGTTCTCACGCAGCAGGCGCAGTTCCTCTTCCGTCATCTTGATCGCAATCCCGTTTTCCCGGAAAAAGCGCTTCATGTAGCCGGGGTAGATGCCGCGCGCGTGCATATCCCCGAAGAAGTCATTGAAATGGTCGGCCTTCATGACGGCGATGATGTCATCAGGGGCCGGGGTCAGGGGATAGATGGGCATGGCCAGGATCATGCAGCCGATTTTTGCATCCGGCATCATCTCGTGTGCGAGTTTTGTCGCCTTGGCCGAGGCGACGAATTCGTGATGGCAGGCCTGGAAGAGATCCTGCAGCGAAAGCTGCTTTTTCGGTGTCATGATGCCGCCGCTCGTCAGCGGCACGTGCAGGACGGAATTGATCTCGTTGAACGTCAGCCAGTACTTGACCGTGTCCTTGTAGCGCGCAAAGAGTGTGCGCACATAGCGCTCATAAAAGCCGATGAGTTCGTGGCTGGCCCAGCCGTTGTATTTTTTCGCCAGGTGCAGCGGCGTTTCGTAATGGGAAATCGTCACGAGCGGCTCAATTCCGTATTTATGGCACTCGGCAAACAGGTCATCGTAGAAGCGCAGCCCCGCTTCGTTTGGCTCAAGGTCGTCGCCATGCGGGTAGATGCGGCTCCAGGCAATCGAGGTGCGAAAAACCTTGAAGCCCATCTCAGCAAATAATTTGATATCTTCTTTATAATGATGATAAAAGTCGATGGCCTTGAGCTTGAGGTTGTCCGGGGTCGGTTCTGCGGTCGGCGGTGAAGAGAAGCCATGTGGCAGGACATCCTGAATATCGAGTCCCTTGCCGTCTTCCTGGTATGCACCTTCGCATTGATTGGCGGCGACAGCGCCGCCCCAGAGAAAATTCTTGGGAAATGACATAGAAAAACCGTTACTGAAAACTTATAAAAAGCCATAGTCTATTGATG
>NZ_QRVW01000049.1:0-6376 GCF_003458855.1 Mitsuokella sp. AF21-1AC | reverse complement strand
AAACGGAGCATTCAAGAGATTAATGAAGATTATATAGGGAGGATTAATTATGGCAAAGTCAAGTGCGAAGGGCTTAGCAACAGTATTATCTTTTGAGAAAAAAATCGTTCTCTCAGATGGTTTGATGTATGGGACGACCTGGGATGATCGTCAGGGTAAAGCGACCTCCCTTCCTCTGCGCGAGAAATCCGTCCGGGGTACGATTTCCAACCGCTTGAAGGCAGCTGTGGCCAATGACCCTGCAAAGCTCAATGCAGAAGTAGAGAAACCTAATCTGCAGACTGTTGATGCGGCATCGTTGTCAATGAATCAGGATACGCTGAAGGTCACGTTTACGATGAAAATCCTGCCGGGAGCAGCTATTCCCGCAGCTTGTAATGTTGCGAAACATAAAGCAAAAATCCTGGAGATGGGACATCGCTATGCGGAGCAGTATGGTTTTTGTGAGTTAGCTAAACGGTATGCGCTGAATCTTGCGAATGCGCGTTTCCTCTGGCGGAATCGCGTCGGTGCAGAAGACCTGGAAGTACAGGTAAAAGCTGCCGATAAGCAGTGGCTGTTCCATTCGTACGATTATTCTCTGCAGGACTTTGACAACAGTGATGCAACGGTCGAAACATTAGCTGAACAGATTGAATCGGCATTGGCTGGCAAGATTCCGTACCTGCTGTTGGAAATTACGGCTTTTGCCAAGATTGGCAAGGGACAGGAAGTTTATCCAAGTGAAGAACTTATCCTTGACAAAGGGAAAGGCAAGAAGAGCAAAGTCTTGTATGAAGTGAACAGCACGGCGGCAATGCATTCTCAGAAACTCGGCAATGCGATTCGCACGATTGATACCTGGTATAACGCATATGAAACGGAGGATGGTGTGGGCCCGATTTCTGTAGAACCATATGGTACTGTGACGAATCTTGGCAAAGCGTTCCGCAATCCCAAAGATAAATGCGATTTTTATACGCTATTTGATAAATATTCACTAGGTGCTGATTTTGATAGCCCGGAAGCTGCACATTACGTAATGGCTATGCTGATTCGTGGCGGAGTATTTGGTGCAAGCGGAAAGGAATGATTGGCATGTGGTTCTTCCAAGATGTTATATTGCAGCCGACAGAAGACATATCCGCTTCTTTCCTTTGGTCTAAAGTCTACCGTCAGATTCATTTGGCATTAGTCAACAGCAAGGATGAACAGGGGATTATCCGATGTGGAGTAGCTTTTCCCAAGTATTCCGATGAGCATCCGACACTCGGCCATCAACTTCGTTTGCTTGCTCCAGAAGAATCCGATTTGCAGCATTTGAATCTGACTGAGGCATTGAAGCGCTTTACACCAGATTATGTGAAAATCAAGACCATCCGTCCAGTCCCCGTCAGGGCCTGCAAAGGCTTCGTGACGTACAGCCGCTATCAGCCAGAGGCCACAGCGATGCGAAAAGCTAGACGCTATGCAAAACGGCATGATATGTCGATAGAAGAAGCCCAAAAGCTTTTCCCGGCACTTACTCATAAGGTTCAATATCCGTATATCCAATTGGAGAGTATGACCAACCATCATCGTTTTAGCCTGTTCATCCAAAAAAAAGAAGCAGTTGAGCAGCCCTTCAAGGGATTTTCTGCATATGGGTTCAGTACTGAAACATCGGTCCCTGACTTTTGACCCAAAATTTTTCCGTTGCTGGCAGGCCTTGTGAAGCAAGGGCTTTGACAAGAACCTAAAACTTTGGTTAAATAAGGGTAAATAACTGCGAGCTTAGGCAGAATAAGGATATTCACGCAGGAGATTACTGTTAACTGCCGCATAGGCAGCTTAGAAATATATGCTTTATAAATCCAATACCCGCGCCGTGTTAACTGCCGCATAGGCAGCTTAGAAAAGTTGGCTTTCCCGCGCAGGACGTCGCCGCCTGTTAACTGCCGCATAGGCAGCTTAGAAATTGAGCAGACGACCGAGGAGCGCATCGAAGAGGTTAACTGCCGCATAGGCAGCTTAGAAACACATGCTGCCGTTCATCCTCGCCCATGAGATGTTAACTGCCGCATAGGCAGCTTAGAAATCTGTAAATAGCTTGTCCATATTCCGCAATGTGTTAACTGCCGCATAGGCAGCTTAGAAAATCCAGCTGACGGAAAACTATGGCCGCCTGTCGTTAACTGCCGCATAGGCAGCTTAGAAAATGAGCATCACGACCTTTTCACCATTTGACCTGTTAACTGCCGCATAGGCAGCTTAGAAAAATACATGGACTGGCAGTCCTGGCCGAAGGGAGTTAACTGCCGCATAGGCAGCTTAGAAAATACTCATACTGTGTTGCTCTCTGTACTCTCGGTTAACTGCCGCATAGGCAGCTTAGAAAAGATTCCAAAGGTATCCGCATTTCTCTTCTGCGTTAACTGCCGCATAGGCAGCTTAGAAATAATAGTTTGACTATTCCGTTTAGGTATATTGGTTAACTGCCGCATAGGCAGCTTAGAAATTCTGCAACTGCTTTGCCTGTGCTGTCAGTTCGTTAACTGCCGCATAGGCAGCTTAGAAAAGCGATCAATGTAACGCCGACAGGGACAGATCGTTAACTGCCGCATAGGCAGCTTAGAAATTCTTTAAGTGGGTTTAATATCCGTTATCGTAGTTAACTGCCGCATAGGCAGCTTAGAAAGCCACTATTCACTGACATGTTTCCCCATTGTAGTTAACTGCCGCATAGGCAGCTTAGAAATGCCGTGACTGCGCCCGAGATCAGCGAGGTCAGTTAACTGCCGCATAGGCAGCTTAGAAATTCATCGCATATTTCGCGATCATGACGGCCAGGTTAACTGCCGCATAGGCAGCTTAGAAAAGCAAGGCCGGTAGCGACGACCGTGATACCTTGTTAACTGCCGCATAGGCAGCTTAGAAAGATACCTGCACTCACGCGGTATCCCTTGCAATGTTAACTGCCGCATAGGCAGCTTAGAAAATACGCCACATGAGTGCCGTCATACGCTTGCAGTTAACTGCCGCATAGGCAGCTTAGAAAGTTCTCGCGGATTCGGAATTTCCCGCCTTTGTGTTAACTGCCGCATAGGCAGCTTAGAAAGGCTGCTGAAAGAAGGGCTTGAGTCTGTATCTGGTTAACTGCCGCATAGGCAGCTTAGAAAGAATTTGCCGCCCTCGCGCGGCGGCACCATTTGTTAACTGCCGCATAGGCAGCTTAGAAATCGAGGTTACACTCGAGTTTCCGGCCGGCTTAGTTAACTGCCGCATAGGCAGCTTAGAAAGGCGACTCGTATAAAGTCAAGCTGCAGGACAGGTTAACTGCCGCATAGGCAGCTTAGAAACATGGATTTGAGCGTATGGTCATTGAGCGGGATGTTAACTGCCGCATAGGCAGCTTAGAAAGGACCATAGCCGCCGCAATAGAGCAGATTGAGGTTAACTGCCGCATAGGCAGCTTAGAAATCTGTGAGCTGCTCGAGCGTCTCCTTGAGGCGGTTAACTGCCGCATAGGCAGCTTAGAAATGCAGTCAAATTCGCTGAATGGCGAGGATGAGGTTAACTGCCGCATAGGCAGCTTAGAAATTGTAGACGGTGCCGTCCGCCTCACGATATTGGGTTAACTGCCGCATAGGCAGCTTAGAAAGCGGGTGCGGGGCTCACCCATAGCCTCGGACAGTTAACTGCCGCATAGGCAGCTTAGAAAGGCTGCTTGGCTGAGATGTACATTGCATCCCCGTTAACTGCCGCATAGGCAGCTTAGAAAGCCCGCCTCGACGAGCTGCATGATTTTCTTAAGTTAACTGCCGCATAGGCAGCTTAGAAAAATGTCTGGACGACGCGCATTGCGGCCAGTGCGTTAACTGCCGCATAGGCAGCTTAGAAATATGAGCATGGTTACCGTTTCGGTGATTATGAGTTAACTGCCGCATAGGCAGCTTAGAAAAGAAAACCGAAGAATAAGCAAAGAAGAAAGCCGTTAACTGCCGCATAGGCAGCTTAGAAATCTTTGCCAATGACTGGGAGGTGGTGCCGTGAGTTAACTGCCGCATAGGCAGCTTAGAAATCTTTGCCAATGACTGGGAGGTGGTGCCGTGAGTTAACTGCCGCATAGGCAGCTTAGAAATCTTTGCCAATGACTGGGAGGTGGTGCCGTGAGTTAACTGCCGCATAGGCAGCTTAGAAATCGGGCGTACAGCAATCGAATGAAGAAAGGATGTTAACTGCCGCATAGGCAGCTTAGAAAAATTGACCCGGTAGTAAACGTGGTTGTCAATCGTTAACTGCCGCATAGGCAGCTTAGAAAATACTGTTATACCTTCTTCGCCGTCACTGTTAGTTAACTGCCGCATAGGCAGCTTAGAAAGAGAGCCGCGCGCCGATACCGAGCATGATCTTGTTAACTGCCGCATAGGCAGCTTAGAAAGTCTGGATTTCCTGCATCTTTTTTGCATTTTCGTTAACTGCCGCATAGGCAGCTTAGAAAAGAAAGCGTGAGGAGCATGGTATTAGGGGATGGTTAACTGCCGCATAGGCAGCTTAGAAAAAAAGTGCCTTTTACATTAGGCAATTCCCCGAGTTAACTGCCGCATAGGCAGCTTAGAAAGCAAAAGCGTCATAGAGTACGTGCCATTGCAGGTTAACTGCCGCATAGGCAGCTTAGAAAGAAATCTCTACTTCTTCGATTCGGCCTACATTGTTAACTGCCGCATAGGCAGCTTAGAAAAAATGCCGAGTTCCGGCGTCTCACCGCGCAAGGTTAACTGCCGCATAGGCAGCTTAGAAATGCTTATTCTATTTTCAGAGAAAGGAAAAAGAGTTAACTGCCGCATAGGCAGCTTAGAAAAATGGCCGACAGAAGGGTGTTGAACGCCCCGCGTTAACTGCCGCATAGGCAGCTTAGAAACGTCCCCGTTGATGTTGATCCACGTCGGATGGAGTTAACTGCCGCATAGGCAGCTTAGAAAAATGCGGACGGCTGCGCGACCGTTAATGAATAGTTAACTGCCGCATAGGCAGCTTAGAAAACCCTGCACGGCTTTCTGCAAAGCAGATACTTGTTAACTGCCGCATAGGCAGCTTAGAAATTTCGCTCGATGTCTTTATCGTCGCTGTACGAGTTAACTGCCGCATAGGCAGCTTAGAAATTTGCTGGCATGTACTGTTCTTCGGTTTTCTCGGTTAACTGCCGCATAGGCAGCTTAGAAATGCTTGCAAAGCGCAAAGCCGCCCGCGACAAAGTTAACTGCCGCATAGGCAGCTTAGAAAGTCGTATGGCTGCCGCTCTTGCCGCAACTCTGGTTAACTGCCGCATAGGCAGCTTAGAAATTGTCGCATTGCTGCATAGTCATACCATACTTGTTAACTGCCGCATAGGCAGCTTAGAAAATAGAGCACAGTCTACTTTCCCTGCTTTCAGAGTTAACTGCCGCATAGGCAGCTTAGAAATGTGGCTTTTCCGATTGCATTTACCAGTAAAAAGTTAACTGCCGCATAGGCAGCTTAGAAAACGAGCGCAGCGACAACGCGGATGGCACGTGGGTTAACTGCCGCATAGGCAGCTTAGAAATTGAAGTGGGGCAGGCTTTTCTTGCTCAACTCGTTAACTGCCGCATAGGCAGCTTAGAAAAATTTAAGTTTAACGAACCGTTGTCGCCGCTAGTTAACTGCCGCATAGGCAGCTTAGAAATCCCTTTTGATCCCGAATGTAAAATCGGGAAAGTTAACTGCCGCATAGGCAGCTTAGAAAAACTGAACCGAAACACGCTTAACAATCGTCTTGTTAACTGCCGCATAGGCAGCTTAGAAAAGCAGACTGCTTGCCGAACGAGTCCGACCGCATGTTAACTGCCGCATAGGCAGCTTAGAAAGTCGCCTGACTCTCAGCTTGGATGACTGCGGCGTTAACTGCCGCATAGGCAGCTTAGAAAATCGATACCAAGATCTCGGTCGAGCGGGATCTGTTAACTGCCGCATAGGCAGCTTAGAAAAGACGGGTGATTGTGAAACACAAAGCACCCATGTTAACTGCCGCATAGGCAGCTTAGAAAGGCTTGAAAGATGCGTCGAAGGAAGTCGAGGAGTTAACTGCCGCATAGGCAGCTTAGAAATTTTTGTCTCTATAATGGTAGGAAACTTGCAGGTTAACTGCCGCATAGGCAGCTTAGAAAGTTTTACCGGCACGATCACAGGCGATCACATCGTTAACTGCCGCATAGGCAGCTTAGAAAGCTCCGGTCGGATCTGTGATACGCGCCTCGAAGTTAACTGCCGCATAGGCAGCTTAGAAACGACCGGCTGGGATCTTGTCGGGGCTGCACAGGTTAACTGCCGCATAGGCAGCTTAGAAATTATATATCAATAACTCAAACTTCGCACACCTGAATCCCTCATAAGATAAGGC
>NZ_QRVW01000048.1:7011-8141 GCF_003458855.1 Mitsuokella sp. AF21-1AC | reverse complement strand
ATGCTGAAGAATGCCGTGCTGGAGGCGCTGACGGCAGCCGGCGCCGTCACGGTGGACTGCGGTCTGGCTTCGACGCCTTCGATGTTCATGTCCATTGTTTTCCCGGAGACGAAGATGGATGGCTCCATCATGATCACGGCCAGCCATCTGCCGTTCAACCGCAACGGACTGAAGTTCTTCACGAAGGACGGCGGCGTCGAGCATGAGGATATCATCGCAATCCTCGAGGCGGCAGCCCGCTTCCCTGAGCAAAAGGGCGACCTGACGAAGGTGCAGAAATACAATCTCATTGACCGTTACTGCCATCATCTGCGCAAGAAGATCCGTGCAGCGCTCAACATGGGCGATACGCCGCTCAAGGGCATGCATATCGTCGTCGACGCCGGCAACGGCGCGGGCGGCTTCTTCGCGACGCAGGTTCTCGGCCGCCTCGGTGCCGACACGTCGGGCAGCGTCTTCCTCGAGCCGGACGGCCATTTCCCGAATCACATCCCGAATCCGGAGAACAAGCAGGCCATGGCCGCCATCCAGAAAGCGGTTCTCGATGCGCATGCAGATCTCGGCTTCATCTTCGATACGGATGTGGACCGCATGAGCGCCGTCCTCAAGAATGGCAAGGAAATCAGCCGCAA
Organism: Mitsuokella sp. AF21-1AC; assembly: GCF_003458855.1. Classification (NCBI taxonomy): domain Bacteria; kingdom Bacillati; phylum Bacillota; class Negativicutes; order Selenomonadales; family Selenomonadaceae; genus Mitsuokella; species Mitsuokella sp. AF21-1AC. The sequence goes on along the minus strand of NZ_QRVW01000048.1, from coordinate 7,509 downwards.
TGCCCTGATCGCCATGATGGCCGCCATCCTCGCACCGGATTATCCGGGCAGCACGATCATCACGGATTCCGTGACGAGCGATGAGCTGACGGAATTCCTGCAGGATGAGCTCGGACTCAAGCATCTGCGCTACAAACGCGGCTACAAGAATGTCATCGACGAGTGCATCCGCCAGAACAAGGCTGGTGTCGTTTCGCCGCTGGCCATCGAGACGAGCGGCCACGGCGCACTTTCCGAGAACTATTACCTCGACGATGGCGCTTACCTGGCCGTCAAGCTCCTGATTGCGGCGACGAAGGCCAAGGCACAGGGCCGTGACCTCGGTGCACTCATCAAGAAGCTCGGCGAGCCGGTCGAGAGCAAGGAGTACCGCATGAAGATCATGGGCGAGGAGGACTTCCGCGCCTATGGCCAGGGCGTGCTCGATACCTTTGAGCAGCGCGCGGAAAAAGCAGGCATCCGCATCGCCAAGCCGTCGTATGAAGGCGTGCGCCTCGT
>NZ_QRVW01000048.1:0-7001 GCF_003458855.1 Mitsuokella sp. AF21-1AC | reverse complement strand
ATGAAGGCGTGCGCCTCGTGTTCCCGAACGGCTGGGCACTCCTGCGCATGTCGCTGCATGACCCGCAGATGCCGCTCAACGTCGAGAGCCGCAAGCGCGGCGGCGTGGCCGAGATCGTCAAAGAGGTGGAAAAACTCCTCGCCGGCTTTACGAGCCTCGATACGAGCGTGCTCTGCAGCTGATAGTCTGTGGCATGGTATGGACTCGACAAAATAATCGATTCCACAAAGAAAGGATATCCTTCCCGGGATGTCCTTTCTTTTTATGTTTATACCATCTATACGAGTTGTTTTTTGCAATAACGATAATAAACAACAAAATAAAATTATAAAGCGTAAATATAAGCAATAAAAACTAGACAACTATAATCTTATATGATAATATAAGATTGAAAACGATAACAAAGCATTGCGAAAGCGTGCGGAAAAGAATAAGATATGATAGTCGTTTCATGAAGGGGTGGGTTAAATGCAGTCAGATTTTAAACCGGTTATGGCAATTACAATGGGTGATCCAGCCGGTATCGGACCGGAAATTGTTGTTGGTACGATGCTGAGTCAGGAAATCGCAGATTGCTGCAAGCCTTTTGTTATTGGCAGTGCGTATATTCTTCAGCGTGCGGCGGATGTCCTGAAGAAAGATATTAAAATCAATAAGATATCTGATCCGGCAGAAGCCAAATATGAGCTCGGCACAATCGATATCCTGGAAACGGGACCGTATGATGATGCTTCTATCGAATGGGGCAAGGTACAGAAGCTGGCTGGTCAGATGGCTATCGATTGGATTATGAAATCGATTGAACTGGGTATGGCCGGCAAGGTAGATGCCGTTTCGACGTCGCCAATCAACAAGCAGGCGATTAAGCTGATCGGTGTGAAAGAGCCGGGACATACGGAAATTTATCAGCATGCCACGCATTCGCCGTATGCACTGACGATGTTCTCCTGCCATAAGCTCAGAGTATTCTTTGTCAGCCGCCACTTGTCACTGATTGATGCTGTACATTTTGCAACGAAGGATGTTGTGCTTGATTTCATCCGGAATATCAATAAAGAACTGAAAGGTGTTGGCATTGAGCGTCCGGTTATCGCGGTAGCTGGTATCAATCCGCATAATGGCGACAATGGCCTGTTCGGACGTGAGGAGATTGATGAGATTATTCCGGCCGTTAAAGCTGCACAGGCTGAGGGTATTGATGCGGTTGGTCCTATCCCTGCAGATTCCATCTTCAACATTGGCAAATCCGGCAAGTTCAACGCCATTCTCTCGATGTATCACGATCAGGGGCATATCGCCTGCAAGACGCTGGACTTTGAGAAGGCTGTAACGATTACCTGGGGCCTGCCCTTCATTCGTGGCTCGGTGGATCATGGTACGGCTTTCGATATTGCCGGCAAAGGCATTGCCAATTGCGTCAGCCTGATTGAATCGACAAAAGTTTGTGCGGAATATGCCGTTCTCAAACACGAACGGAGCAATAAGAAGTAATGGAATAAGTTGTTTGCTGTTTTATGCATGTGTATGGAAAAGGGGGACATGACATGCCACTTATTGGTGTAGTTGCAGATGATTTGACTGGTGCAACAACGACCGGCGTGCTGCTGGCACGTTCGGGAGCGAAGACGGTTGCGTATTTCTCTGCAGAAGCAGCTCTTCGTGAAGAACGGGACCTGAAGCTGGATGCTATCGTCATCAGTACGAACAGTCGCGCTCTGCCGAAAGGCAAAGCTCAGGGCTTTGTACATGATGCGACTGTTGCCATGAAGAAGATGGGGGTTCGCTACTTTACGAAGCGCATTGATACGACGCTGCGCGGCGGCATCGGCTTTGAGATTGACTCCATGCTGGATGAAATCGGTGAGGATTCCGTTGCGGTAGTCGTACCGGCCATGCCGCAGTCGCGGCGCATTGTCGTAGGCGGTTACTCCGTTATTGACGGTACGGCTCTGATTCGCACGCCGGTTGCTCAGGATGTACGGACGCCGGTTACGGAAAATTATGTACCGCGTCTTTTAGCAGCGCAAACTGCACATCGTGTCGGTCTGGTAGAATTGGAAGATGTGCTGAATGGCGAAAAAGCGATTCTCACGGCACTGGACAAGAAGAGAAAAGAAGGATGCCGCGTTATTGTCGTCGATGCAATCAGCATTGATGATGTAACGGAGATTGCTAAAGCTTGTGTTGCACTCGGTTGGAATGTCCTGGCTGTTGATCCGGGTCCCTTTACTTCGAAACTTGCTTATGTAAGAGGTCTTATCCAAGAAGAGAAGCCCAATATCCCAGCTGGTCCTCCTGTTGAAAATCGTACGGTGTTGATTGCTGCCGGCAGTGCCACGTCGGTGACGAAGAAACAGATGGAAGTTCTGACGAGTGATGAACGCAACGTGAGGATTCCTGTTGATCCGAAACTTCTCATCGAAGGCGGTCGCACAGCGGTGGATGAGGTCAATCGTGCTGTTGATGCAGCCTGCATCCTGCTGGAACAGTATGAACAGCCTCGTTCCATCTTGTTTGAAACGGCGTTGCATGGCATCCTGCTGAATCTCGATGAGGAAGACAGGAAATACGGTTATGAGCAGGGGACGGCAGCCAATCAGATCAATGCTGGTCTGGGCATGATTATTTCCCGTATCATGGCAAGAGTTTCACGGGATAAGATTGCTGGTATCTATGCGACCGGCGGCGATACGATGGTCAACGTTTGCGCCATGCTCGGCGTTGAATGTCTGGAGGTTTTGGATTATGTCATCCCACAGACGGATATCGGCCGTTTAATCGGCGAATATGGCGGCATGCCGATTGTCGGTAAAGGCGGCCTGACCGGTACGAATTCCTCGGCAATCGAAATCGTTGACCGTCTGATGCTCGAAGCATCTCGCAAAGCATAAGCAGTTGCTTATCGGAATCTGATGAAAACCGTGAAAAGTATTATTCATTACTAGGAGGCGTACAGTAATGGCAGAAGAAAAAAAGGATAAAGGCAGATTGAATATCCCTATTCTGCAAAAGATGTCAGATATGCCAGGCGGACTGGTTATCATCCCCTTGGTTATCGCCGTTGTGATTGCAACACTTTTCCCGCAGTTTTTCCAAATCGGTGGTTATGTAACAGCACTATTTTATAATGGTAATGCCTGCATGATGGGCTTCTTCCTCATCGTTTGCGGCTCTATGATCGATATCAAGCAGGTTGGTATGCCTCTTTACAAAGGCTGCATTATGACAGGTGTCAAATTCCTGCTCGGCGTGTTGATTGGCGTCTTGGTCGGCAAACTGTGCGGTCCAGAAGGCTTCCTGGGCATTGCGCCGTTCGTATTTATTGCGGCGATCACGAACTCCAATGGTTCGCTGTACATATCTCTTTCCTCTCAGTTTGGTAATGCGACCGATACGGGTGCTATTTCCATCCTGTCCTTGAATGATGGTCCGTTCTTCACGCTGGTGGCTCTCGGTGCAACCGGCTTGGCAAATATTCCGCTTGCTACCCTGGTAGCTGTATTGATTCCGCTCCTGATAGGCTTTGTCTGGGGCAACCTGGACCTCGATTTCCGTAAGACCTGCAAAGTTGCACAGCCGATTGTTACGTTCTTCATGACGATTTCCATCGGTGCCAAGACGGATCTTGCTACCATCCTTACGGCTGGTGCCAGCGGCCTTGTCCTCGGCCTCCTCAGCGCTGCTACGGCAGTTCTGTTCTTCTTCGTTATCAACCTTCTGCTGCCGCGCAAAGAGCGCAACGCCATGGGTGCTGCTATTGGTACGACGGCATTGAACTCCGCAATGACGCCGGCTGCTGTTGGTGAAGCTGATCCGACTTATCTGCCGGAAGTTGCTACGGCTACGGCACAGTGCGCGACGGCATCGATTATCACGCTGGCGCTCTGCCCGTTCATTACGGCAGCCTTTGATAAGTATATGATGAATCATCAGATGGGTATTTACGGTCCTGGCGGCTGGGCCCATGATAAAGCTGTACGTCTGGCAGCTGGAAAGTGAGAATTGATTATGCAGGAAGCAGCAGTTGAAAACAGGATTTCCTGCGCTGAGCGGGAAACGATAGATGTGACGCTCCGTGAGGAACTCGTATATGACTTCTTTCTTTATCATGCGTATTCAAAGCTGAGTGGTTTTTTGACGAATATTCTCGGCTTTGCCATCTTCATTCTGGGTGTTTACTCATATTGGATGGGATATTCCGATGGGAAAGGACTTGCCTTCTTTTTTGTCAGCTCTGTTATTTTCCTGGCAGCAACGCCCTTGCAGCTGAAGTGGAAAGCTCGCCGGGCAATGAAAGATGATATGTGGCGCCAGACCATGCATTGCACATTCGTGGATGGGGAAGGCGTACAGGTGGAACGCGGCGAGAACACGCGGCTTTATGCCTGGGAAGAGGTGGAGAGAGCTGCTGTTGCTCCCAAGACCATCATTCTTTACGTTGATGGTGGCGAGGCCTTGATTTTCCCGAAGGAGAGCTTCGGCACGAAATTTGGCAGCATCTATCAGATGATTGCCATCAATCTTGGCCGCAGCCGCAGTAAACGGGCTGAAAAGCAGAAGAAGCCAGATAAAAAAACTGCTGAACTTGCATAATCCAGTAATGAACGCAAACAAGAAAGGCTATGATATTATGAAGATTGCTATGGGATGCGATCCGAATGCAGAGGCATTCAAACAGGAAATGAAAGAGTTTGTAAAAGGACTTGGTCATGAAGTTGTTGATTTTGGCAGTGAAGATGTAGTCTATGCCCATGTAGCAACTAAAGTTGGCGAGGAAGTGGCAGCCGGCCACTTTGATCGCGGTATCCTGTTCTGTGGCACGGGGTTGGGCGTCATGCTGGCCGCCAATAAAGTAAAAGGCATTCGCGCTGCTAATATTACCAATATCTATTCCGCCAAGCGTGCCTGCCTGAGCAACGATTGCAATATCATCACGCTGGGCTGCCAGGTGACGGGCAATATGCTGGCTAAAGATCTGATTGAGGCCTATCTCTCCTGCGAGTATACGTATAACGAGCGTTCTGGCAAGAAAGTAGACGCGATTAACGAATACGATAATGCACGTTAAGGCAGGTGGCAGATATGGATAAAGTATATTTTGGGACCAATCTCAAGATGTATAAAAACATCCAGGATACTGTATCGTATCTGAATGAACTGACAGAACTGACCAAGGATTTGGACCGCAGCAAGATCGAGCTCTTTGTAATTCCTTCCTATACCTCCCTGCCGGATGCAGTAAAAATCGAAAACCGGTCGTTGGTGCGCCTGGGAGCCCAGAATATGGGATGGGAAGAGCAGGGTCAGTTTACGGGTGAAATCAGTCCGCTGATGTTGAATGAACTGGGGCTGGATATGGTCATGATCGGCCATTCGGAACGGCGTCATGTTTTCCGTGAAACGGACCAGGAAGAGAATAAAAAAGTGCTCTGTGCCATTCAGCATCATCTGGATGCCCTGCTGTGCATTGGCGAAACGGAAGAAGAAAAAGAATATGGCTTAAGTGATGAAGTGCTGCGTACACAGCTGATTGCCGGCTTCCACGGTATTACAAGCGCCATGGCAGAGCAACTGCTGGAGGGTGAGCCCAAAATTCGCGTGGCATATGAGCCAGTGTGGGCAATCGGTGTCAATGGCAAACCTGCCAGTGTCGAGTATGCAGAAGAAAAGCATCGTGTCATCAAAGCTTGCTTAGTAGATCTTTTTGGTGAACTTGGCAACCGTATCCCTGTCTTGTATGGTGGCAGCGTTAATCCTCAAAATGCGGAACCGCTCATTGCCCAGGACTCTATTGATGGACTTTTTGTCGGACGGAGTGCATGGAATGCAGGACCATTCAATACATTGATACGTTCCTGCCTGAAGCGTTTATCGACAGAAGGATAAATCCGGTAAAGAGGAAGGAACTCGCTGAATATGGCGATAGTCCTTCCTTTTTTGTTGTTTATCGTTTTTTGGCTTCCTTTTTCGGATAAGCTATTGTAGAATAATCAAGAAAGATAGATTTTCTGTGTGAATCTATATAACTTCCCGCTAAGATTGGAAAGGATACGTTATGTTTGCGATAAACCGTAGAGAAAAGATACAGCAGATTGTGATGGAAAAAGGATCTGTCAAGACAACGGAACTTTGCGATTTGCTCGGGGCATCGCCTTCGACTGTGCGGAATGACCTGAATTATATGGCGCGACAGGGGCTTATCCAGAAGGTTCATGGCGGTGCAGCCAGAATAGTTGAGCAAAAGAGTTCAAAATCAGAGGCTGTATTGATTCCTGATTATATCGAATCAAATCATTTTCGTTTTCAGCGCCGTGAAATGCAGCATAAGATGCAAAAGGAAGCAATTGCAAATGTTGCATTATCTTATATCCGTGATAATCAGTGCATACTGTTGGATGCCAGCTCCACAACTTTGACCTTAGCTAAAAAGTTATTGCCGTTCAATAAGCTTTTGGTAGTAACAAATGGTATCTATACAATGTTTCATCTTAAGGATGCACCTAATGTGGATACCGTTATCATTGGCGGGTTTGTCAGCAAAACATCCGGCTTTGTGGAAGGGGTAATCGGCGCAGATATTTTGAATCATCTCAATGTCGATATTGCATTTGTTTCAGCCAATGGCTTTACAGAGAAAGAAGGGCTGACAGACTTCGATATTTATGAAGTTGAATTGAAAAAATGCATGTTGGAACGATGCAAGCATATTGTAGCCATGCTGGATTCTTCCAAACTGGAGCGCGTATCGTCCTCTAGTTTTCTGCCAGCAGAAAAGATAGATGTTCTTCTGACAGATGATAAGATCGATGCTAGACTTTTGCGCAAATACCAGAAAAGTGGTATCAACGTCCGTATATGTCCCTGTAACGATGAAGAAAAAAGACATGAGTCCAATGAGTAATCGCAACAAATAAGAAAAGAGGCTTTTTTATGTGTATTTCGGAACGAGCTTTCTTGAAACTGGCCAATGGCAGCGATGTGCGCGGTGTTTCCATCGAGGG
>NZ_QRVW01000047.1:0-11832 GCF_003458855.1 Mitsuokella sp. AF21-1AC | reverse complement strand
AAGAGCTCGTCATTTCGCATCGAGCAATCCAGATGGAGCGGCGTGATGGCGTGTTAAAGGGTGAACTTGTCATATCTGGTTCGTCTGAAGTGTAAAAATGCCTTACAATTTGTTGAGCATCGGAAAAGCCCCTGCGAGTTTGTTCGCAGGGGCTTTGGCGATTCTTCGGGTAGTTGTTACTGTTTTGTCAGTGGAAGGTGTGGCGCTGGAGCTCTTTGACGAGTTCGCTGAGCTCGGCCGTGAAACGGTCCATGGAGCGCTGGAAGCTCGTCAGGAGATAGAGCGTCACGACGATCGGGAAGCCTACGGAAGAAATCGCGGTCAGGAGATTCTGTTCCATCTGGCATCCTCCTGTCAGGTCGTTCGGGATGGGCCGGGACGTGGCTGGCGTTGGCGCTGCAGGCTGGGATCAGGGAAGATTGGGTGATTGGTGGGGAAGGTGCAGGGCGAGAACGGGCCGGCCTGGCGTCAGGCGAGCTCCTCTTCCTCTACCGTGCGCACGATGGCTTTCTGGAACGCCGTCGGCAGCGCGCCTTTGACGACGATGGCCTTCTTGGCGATGACGTTATCGGCCCATTTCTGAGCCTCTTCGCGCGTCAGGTCTTCGCGCGGGTCGAGGAGCGAGATGGCTTTCGTCTTGGCGTCGTCGAGAGCGAAGGTGATTTCAAGGGTACGTTTCATGGGGAGTTCCTCCTTTCAAGGATTCGGGGGTGGCTTCAGGTTGTGGCGGGAATGGGATGAAGGCTGCTGGGGAGCAGCCTCATTTTGCGTGCGTCCCTTTCCGGGGAGGCTGGCAAGGGATGCACGCGCGGGGTCAGGCGTTGTTGACGAGCGTCGAGACCTCGGAGCGCTGGATGTCGCCGACCGCATGCGTCTGCAGAGCGGCGAACTCCTCGCCGATGGCGAGCATGTCCTCGTCGGTGATCTCCGGGTTGATGTTGCTGACCGTGCGTGTTGCGTACTTCGTCGCGCCCGTGGCGGTTGCGCCGTTCTCAACCTTGATCTTAAGAGTCGTGGTGACGTCGATGCGCTGCGTTGCCATAAGGCATCCTCCTTTCGCGGGACTTTCGAGTCCCAATACATGGACAGTTGGTATAGAGCCCCGGCTGCCGGCCGCTGGGGCATGCAGCGGACAGCCGTATTCCAGCGGACAAGCCGCAGGAAAGCAGGTTGGGAGGTTTTCGTGGGAGGGAAAACCTTGCCTTGATTTCATTATACGGAGTTGACATGTCAAAAGGAAGCCCTTTTTTAGAGCTTCCCCTTTCGGGGGAAGTGGCCCAAAGGGCCGATAGGGGAACTTGCTGGTATTTGCTTTTTTAATTGATGAAATGTGAATTCCAGAGTATGGTTTACATTGAATAAGTATGTTATTGTACGCAGGTACCCCTTCAGTCAGCTGCGCTGACAGCTTCCCCGAAGGGGACGCCTTTACGAAAGCTGTCCCCTTGGGGGAAAGTGGCCCGTAGGGCCGATAGGGGAACTTGCTGGTATTTGCTTTGTTATTCAATGAAATGCGAATTCCAGAGTATGGTTTACATTGAATAAGTATGTTATTGTACGCAGGATACTCCTTCAGTCAGCTGCGCTGACTGCTTCCCCAGAGGGGACGCCTTTATCCTATTTAATGAACGAAGGTGGGCTGGAGGGCTTCTTCGACGCCGGATGCGATGCCGTGTGCGAAGATGTCCGGGTAGTGCTGGAGCAGCCAGGCGTCATCCTGGTTATCGATGAAGGCCGTTTCGACGAGGATGGCGGGCATGCGCGTGCCGCGCAGTACGGCGAGATTCGGATCCTCCTTGATGCCGCGGTCCGGGAAAGTCGGATCGAGCGCACGGATGTTGGCGACAAGATTTTTCTGGATGCTGACGGCAAGTTTGCCGCCGGCCGAGTCAATGTCGTAGCAGTAGGTTTCACAGCCGCGTCCTCCGCCGGCATTGACATGGATGGAGAGGAAGAAATCCGCATACCATTCGTTGGCCGTGATGACGACATTGGGATAGCCCGGGGCTTCTCCCATGAGGTTGTGGCTCTGCAGCACCTTGACCTCATGGCCGTTGCCAATGAGATAGCGCCGGCAGACGGCTGTAATCTTGGCCGTGAGATCTGCCTCCACGAGCCCGAGTTCTTTGTTGACGGCACCGGGATCGGGGCGGCCACCCGGTGCGTGACCGGGATTCAGGAAAATGTTCACGGAATTCCCTCCTAACAGTCTGTTTTCCAGTTCATCAGGATCGACCAGCCTGTAGCAGGCACGGCGGTTCACATGGCTGAGCTCGATGAGTCCCAGCCGGCGCAGCTCCTGGCGGGCGGCGATGAAGGAGCCGTGTGACAGCCCAGTATCATCGCGCAGCCTGTATTCAGGTACGACGCCGCCGTTTCTTTTTGCGAGAGCGGCGTACAGCTTCTTGGCTTTTGTCGAGGGCAATTTTTCGTACGTGTGGCACATGCCGTTTGTCAGCTGGCTTGTCTGTGTCATGAGAACTCCTTTCGTCGTTGTCGTACAGTTCCTGATCATGGATGTCGGCCAGGGAAAAGAACGCGGCAGCGGGATTGAATTTTTCCAGGCCGAGTTCCTCTTTGGGCGGATCGCTTGCTTGTACGGCTTGGCCGGGATATATATTGCTGAGCACCGTGTAAGCGGCCGACCGGCTGCCGCCGCGCGACTCATAGACCAGGTAATAATTTTTGGCGAGTTCCTCGCGTGCTCGTTGGGCTGAAGCAATGGAGAAATCACAGGCAGCAGCGATTTCACCGAGACGCAGGATGATGGGGAAGGTCCAATGGACGTTGTTGGCCCGATACATCAGGTAATGCCAGAGTGCTTGAGCTTTTGTGGAAAGCGGCCGCATTGTCTGCTGTTTGTAGAAATACACCGTTTCAGGAATCCAGCCGCCATGCTTGCTCATTGCGGCTCACAGCAGGACGAACGACAAGCCTGCTGTGAGCTGGTTGGATACTGTGTGATGTGTACAAAAAGCATGGAAATCATCCTCCCTTTTAAAAAAAATAAAACAAAGATTATGAAAATCCACAATCAAACAACAACGAAGTATTGTTTGCTCGTCTTGTATAAGATATTATCGAGTTTTCCAGGATTTGTCAACCGGTGAAAGACAAAATAGAACAAAATATTTTTCCTAAACGAAAATTTTGGTTTTTAGTTTACACCCGTTTATTGGCTGCCATGATCCTGGATTCCTGGTTTTCCAGGAGCTTCGGCGATGCGCTACGTACTATGATGGTTTTATTTTTCTCTTTTTCTTTGTCTTTGTATAGAGGACACGGGAGGCCTTGAGCCATAAGCGTTTGCCCGTTTCAAGCGGATCATGATGGACGATGTTTTGAATCGCAACCTGAACCGCATTTGTAGCTGCATCCTGATCTGGTTTGTTTTTTATCCACAAATTATCAACAGGATATACACAGATAATCCACAATGTTATACACAGGTTGAATGAGAAAATATCCGCAGGAATCCAGCGCAAATTTTCCAGAAAAGAATATTTTTCGAACAATCTATGATATAATGATGTAGTTAACGGTGATTAGGAATCTATCGACAGGATTTTCTGGTCTGGAGAATTGTATGCATGGATTTTTATTATTTATGTATTTATGCGTATTTGAAGCAATAATTTATCCTTTGGTGGATTCGGATCCCTCTGATTTAGTCGTGTTGTAGAAAATTTTAAACGGTTGAAAAGGAGTACTGTATGTCTGCTGTTTTGCGAGATAGGCTATTTTTCTTTGTTGTCTTTTTTGCTATTTTTACTCAGATACCTAGATTTTTGCAGCTTAACTTCATTGGTGCATTTATGGGCAAAAATTTAAGTATATATCCTCTTTTGATTGCTTTTGCTTATTATGCTTGGAATTATAAAAAAGCAAAGGATAGCTTTTCCTTAACAGAGACAAATAAAAAATTTATCTGGTATATTGCCATATATGTTGGTGTTGTTCTTATCTCTTTTTTTCATGGCCTGCTCATTTATCCGTATTATGATGCAATCCTTGCAGGGCCTGTCGACCAGATTGAAAAATTACCCGCCGTATATCAAAAGATACAGCAGGTGGGAATTCCTATGTCAGAAGTGACTTTACTGAAGCTTTGGATCATGGCACGCCTGATAAAGGGCTTTGCTTTGGAATGCGTTTGGTTTTTTGGTGTGCCTTTGCTGATATATCATTGGTTTAAAAAAGATGCTCATAGGGGCATCAGTATTTTGCAGAAAGCTACTGTTTGTGCGGTTGTACTCGTTTCGCTTTATGGTATCTTGGATATTTTTTATTTAAGTGGCAGTCCTGTAGCACAAGCAGCTTTAGTGAAGCTCAATCCGATTGTTCATGAAATTAAATCGAATGGAACCTGGTGGCCTCCGCTTCTGTGGAATAACCAATTGCGGTCATTGTTTGCAGAACCATCGTATTTTGGAATTTATTCAGCTTTTGCCATGCCATGGCTTTGGTATGCGATGTTGAAAACTCATACCTGGCAAAAGAAGTTGGGATTTATTTTCTTGTTATTAATCTTTACGTCTGAATTATTTTTTACTAAAGCTCGTACGGCAAATGCCCTGTTCTGGGGAGAACTTGTTTTGCTTATCGGCGTCACAGTCTGGCAGCGTGAAAAGGCTTTTTTAAAAAATACGGCCTTGATTCTTGTCATTACGGTATTGACTTTTGGCGCAACGACATATGCGATGAGTTTTATGCCGGGAAGTCCTAATTTGAACGCAGAAAAATCAATGGGATATGGTACAGAAGGTTCGCCGAAAGTGGCACTTTATATCGAGGATAATTTAGGATCTATCACGAGCGGGACACAGCGGAGCAATTTGTCGCGGTATTCTATCTTGAAGGCTAATATGGCAATTGGGCAGGATTATCCTCTCCTGGGGATAGGCAAGAATTTACGGAATGCATATATCCCAGATTATCTGCCGCAGGAAGCTTTTGCTGGTAGTGAAATTCAGATGTGGATTCATAATCAGAAGGAGAAAGGGATCATGAAGTCTGGTTTTCCTTCCTTGGGCGAATATTATACGCGCTTTGCCGAAACCGGGCTTTTGGGATTGCTGATTTATTTATTTCCTTCGCTTTATCTCTTTGGGCAACTTATAAAAAGGATGCGGCCATCTCTCTATAATCATGCGCAAAAGGAAGAAGCTATTTTCCTCTTTCTATCCCTGGCTGGAATTATGGCTTCTGGATTGGGAGATAGTTTGGGCATAACCTGTTGTTACTGGATCTTAATCGGAATCGGCTATGCATTTATTATGCCGGAGAAAATGAATCAAGACAATGAATGAACGTAAAATCGGTATCTTACTCAGCTATCTGAATATTGCACTCCATGCGGTCGTGGGCTTTCTCTATGTTCCTATCCTGCTGCATTTTATCGGGAAAGAGGAATACGGGCTCTACCAGCTGATTGGTTCCCTGATTGCGTATTTCAGCATCATGGACTTCGGCCTGACGGCTGCGGTGACGCGCTTCTATACGAAGTACAAGGCCCTGCAGGACAAGGAGGGCATGGAGAATATCCTGGCGATCTCGCTCTATGGGTATGGAGCGGCGACATTGCTGTCTTTGTTGGTCGGGTTCGTTTGCTACTGGAATCTCGATGCGATTTTTGAAGCCAGTATGACGGCGGGGGAGCTTGCGGAAGCACGGCAAATGTTCTTACTGCTGCTGTTCAATATCGCCGTGAGCCTTTCGACGATGGTGTTCCGTTCGGTCATCAATGCGCATGAGAAGTTCCTGTTCCTGAAGGGACTCGAAACGGTGCAGCTAATCCTGCAGCCATTCCTCGTCATCCTCATTCTCCAGAAAGTCCCGACGGCGATGGCCGTTGCCGTTGCCCAGACGGCCTTGAACGTGGCCTTGATTCTCGCGCGCATGTATTACTGCTTTGCGCGCCTGCATGTCACGATCCGCTTTCATTACTGGAATCAGGCGTTGTTCCATGATTTCAAGAAACTGGCGCTCAGTGTCTTTTTTGTCAGCCTCATTGACCAGGTCTTCTGGAAGACAAACCAGATCATCCTGGGCATCGTGCAGGGGACGGGGGCAGTGGCTGTTTATTCCATCGCGTCGCTGATCTACATGAACTATATGGCACTTTCTACAGCCATCTCGGGTGTTTATCTGCCGCACATTACAGAACTCGTGGCCAAGCGGCGCCCGCTGCAGGAGCTTTCGGCGCTGTTCATCCAGATTGGCCGCTGGCAGTATTATCTGCTGGCTCTGGTGGCCACGGGCTTCATCATCTTCGGACGTCAGTTCATCGCCCTCTGGGCGGGCAGCGGGTTCGAAGATGCTTACTGGATTACCATCCTCATTATCCTGCCGTTTACCATTGACCTTATCCAGAATATTGGACTGGCCATCCTGCAGGCGATGAACCGGTATGATTTTCGCGCGAAGATTTATTTTCTGACGGGGGTATTGAATCTTTTACTGGCCATTCCGCTTGGCATGCATTTCGGGGGGCTCGGCTGTGCCGTGGCTACGGGCTTTTCCATGCTGATGGGGAATGGCCTCGTGATGAATTGTTTCTATCATCGGTACATTGGTCTCGATATCCCGGCTTTCTGGAAGCAGATTGGCAAGGCCTCCGTTTCGATTGGCCTTTGTCTTTTGCTCGGCTATGGAATCAATGCCTATACGCCGGGAGATGGGAAGTTCGTGTTCTTTCTCAAGATTGTGGGATACACCCTGCTGTATGGTGTGATGGTTTATTTCCTGGCGATGAATGCGGATGAAAAGAGTAAAGTCCAGAAAATCTTCAAACGATTTGTTTAGGAAAGAGAACAGGGATATACGGTTGCAGTTGTAGGGACATTGGGCATATCTCAAGTCCCTTTATGTTTTCCTGAGGAATATGTTATAATGAAAAAATAATGTTTGATTTTAGGGAAAGGGATTGACAGATGAATGAAAACAAGTACACTCAGGACAGACAGACAGACAGACAGACAGACAGACAGACAGACAAGCATCTTCGGCATTAATCCGAAGCGGATTGCTTGGATTGATGTGGCAAAAGGGGTGGCAATCCTGCTGGTCATCATTGGTCATACGGTAAAATTCGGCGGTGCAACGAGGAACGTTATTTTTTCATTTCATATGCCGCTATTTTTCATCCTGTCGGGATATACATTCCGGCTGGCCGGTGATTTTCCTGCGTTTGTCCAGCGCGTCAAAAAGCTGGTCCGGCATTTGATTTATCCCTCGCTTATCGTTTCGGTAAGCGGCATTTTTGCGCGGTGGCTGCTGCAGGATCAGCATACGGTTTCCGCTTTGTGGATGATTACGAAGCGCATGGGAGATGCTCTCTGGTGGGCGTCTGGGGTCGGCGTGCACGCACATCCGGGACTGGGAGCACTTTGGTTCTTGTTCTCGTTATTCTGGGCCAAGGTGTTCATGGATGGGGTTCACCTGTTATTCCCTGGCAAGAAAACAGGATACATTTTTGTCGGCGTCGGTCTTTTCGGCATGGCGTTGGGATTGAAAGGCAAATGGCTGCCACAAAATATGGACGTTACGTTTATGGCCATGCTTTTTATTTACGTCGGTATGCTGTGGAGAAACTATGCGGATTGGCTGGAGCGTCATGAGCAGTCATGTTTCATGGCGGCTGTCATCATTTGGATGATTTGCCTGAACGCGCCTATGTATATCGAAATGGCAACACGCAGCTATCCTTGGACAATCTGTTCGGTCATCGAGGCGGTCTGCGGTTCGTATGCGGTTTGCTGCCTCTGCAAAGCACTTGTGGCAAACGCCCGGGTCCGCTATGTGTTCCAATTTATCGGCATGCACACACTCTTGATTTTCTTGGTTCATCATCTGGATTGGATTGCAGGGCCTGTCTGGCAGAGCTCGTCTGCTGGCATGGCATCAGTCCTGCGTGTTTTGGTTGTCTTGTCCGTTTCCTTCCTTATATACGTGATGGGATGTTTCTATCGCCGGAAAATCGCCTGACAGTGGAGGATGGAAAAGAAGGAGAAAATACACCAGATTATTTGCCATTAAGAAAAAGGGGTATCTTTTTGCATTCGAATAGTATAAAATATACGTAGATACACATAGACTTTTCATTGCATAGGTAGTTCATTGTAAAGGCTATTATAGCATAGAGAATTATGTGTTATTTTTATTTACGATTTTATAGCTGTTTCTTAAATCGTATAGATTAGAATATTTAGCCAGCGCTGTTGTAAAAAAAGGATGGATAATTATGAATAATTCAAATTTACAAAATGAAATTGATAAGATGCGGAAACAGATAAAGACAGATAGTTATCCTATGTCGATAGGTGAATTAACTAATCTTTATCGAGATGGCGATTTGAATATCAATCCTATCTATCAACGCTTATTTCGGTGGGATATTGCACAACAATCTGCTTTGATCGAATCTATTCTGCTAGGTATTCCTGTTCCTCCTATTTATGTATATCAAGATAGTGAAGGAAAGTGGAATCTGATTGATGGGTTACAGCGCTTATCCACAATTTTTAAATTTATGGGCATTTTACATATTCACAAGGCCGATGAAGATGAAGACGAGGATAATACCGCTAAACCAGAACCGTTAGTTGCCACTAAATTCTTAAAAGAATTAAAAAATAAAGTCTGGTCATCCAAGGATGCAGCTAATTCTTTGACTGAACCTCAAAGACGTTTAATTAAGAGGGCGAAACTACCTATTATCATTATAGATCAGAGCAGTGACGATTTTGCAGAGTATGAAATGTTCCAACGATTGAATACAGGAGGAAGTCATTTGAGTCCTCAAGAAATACGAAACTGTGTTTTAATTATAAAGAATGAAAGAATATATCAAGCTTTTAAACAATTAAGTGAAGAAGAAGTCTTTCATCAGACATTACCCCTTACTGAAAAAGATGAGAAAGAGCAAGGATATATTGAATTGGTCGTAAAATACTTTGTATTAAAGTATTCATCTTTGAGTAATGTGAGTGATTCTGAGAATTACAATACGATGCTTACGAATGAAGTTCTCAAACTCATCGATACTCATCAAGTTGATTTTGATGAAGATAAAAAAATTTTTCAAGAGGTATTTTCTCTCTTAGCAGAGATATTGAGCGAGTCTAGCTTTAAAAAGTATGATGCTAATAAGAAAAAACACTCCGGGGCTGTACTGGTCGGTGCGTATGAAGCTATTATTGCTGGACTTACAAAAGAAATCCTGTATTATGGCTCACATAAAACAGCTTTGAAAAAAAAGATAGAAGCTATGTACGAACAAGATGAATACTGCAGGGCAATTAAGAGAGGAACTCGTCCAGTTTCGAGAATGAAACAATTGATTGCTTTTGGAAGGAAGTATTTTTCAGATCATGAAGATTAAAACGGTAGAAAATCTAGAGGATGCATTAGATAAACATCTGGCTTGGAGAAAACAAGAGATGGTAAACTTAAAAATATTGATCGATAGAGGCGATGATGCTCGTATCACGTTGATTCGAGCTGGAATAGCCTTATTGTGCGCACATTTTGAAGGCTTTATAAAAGATGCATCCTATGACTATCTTTCTTTTGTTGCTAATCAAAATATCTGTTATAAGGATTTACAAGAAGTGTTTTCTGTAATGAAGATACATTCATTGATAGAAGAATGTGCAAAAACTTCTAAATACAGTGTACAAGCAAGGATTCTCAAAGAATATGAGGCATTATCAACAGAGATTTTTCATATCAAGAAAAAATCAATTGTAGATACACATTCTAACCCAAGTACAGAGATACTAAAAGAGTTATTACTGACATTGGGACTTGAAACGGATATATTTAGAACTAAAGCAAATTATATTGATTTTAGTTTATTGTCCAATCGCCATAAAATTGTACATGGCGAGAAAACAGAACTTGTATATGATGATTTTTCTTTAACATTTGATATTATCATGAAAATACTGATTGAATACAAAGATTTCTTAATAGATGCTGCAATAGAAGAAAGGTATAAGAAGCAGGTGCGTTGATGAAAGAATCTTACACAAAGTATCAAATACAAACACCGACTCCATATGTTAGCCGATTGCTGGATCAAGCAACATATCAAGCTAATCTGATTGGTAAAAAAATATTGGAAAATTCATTTGGCCAAGGAAATATTTTGTATGAGATTGTACGTCGCTATATTCATGATGGGTTAAAAAATAATGTTCCTTTAGAGACAATAAAAGTAGGTTTGACAAGAGATATTATCGGATATGAAATAGATTTATCTTGCATTAGGATTTGCCGTGATCGATTAAATAAGTTGGTGCAGCAATATGGGATAAATAATGTTGATTGGGATTTAAGAAATCGTGATTTTTTAAAGGATCCTATCGAGCAAGTAGATTTCATTGTAGGAAATCCACCATATATTACTTATCACGACTTGAAAGAGGAGGAGAGGATCTATTTAAAAAAACATTTTCGTTCTTGTGAAAAAGGAAGATTTGATTATTATTATGCCTTTATTGAACGATCATTAGCTTGTTTAAAGCCGTTGGGAAAGCTAGTTTATCTTGTGCCATATGGTTTATTGACGAATAAATTTGCAGAAACCATACGTAGAATGCTCAGTAATCATCTGAAAGAAATTGTTGACTTTCGCTCTATGAATGTTTTTGGACAGGTTATGTGTACTCCAATAAGTATTGTTTATCAGAACACCGTGCCGATAGAGGTGATTAGCTTGACTAAGGAGAAAATAGGTATAACACGACAATTTAGTAAAAAAAATTTTATTATGGGGAGTTTACCAACCGAAATATCTAAAGCTAAGACTAATAGCAATACTGATTCACTTACATTAGGTGATATCATTCATGTGACTAATAGCATTGCAACCTTGAGTAATGGTATTTTTATATTTTCTCCTGAACGACAGGATGATGACTTTTATTATATAAATGGATTTAAAGTAGAAAAAAATATTACATTGCCTGCTATTAGTCCTAAATCCATTGCTTTGCAGAAAAATATGCGAGTGATATTTCCTTATCAATATGAAAAATATAAAGTTATTCCAATCCCAGAAGAAGAACTTAAAAATAAATATCCGAATACCTATCATTATTTATTATCTCATAAAGAAGAGTTGATGAATCGTAGCTTGCAGAAAAATATAGGTTGGTATGAATTTGGGCGTCGTCAAGCATTAGAGATTGTTTCTCAGCCCAAACTTATTATGTCAAATGTTGTTACGAAAAAAATACATATACATCTTATTCCGGCGAATACAGTTCCGTATGCTGGTTTATGTATTGTTTTAAAAAATACATTAGATTATCAGGAAAGACTAATAAGGCAGTTGGAAATAATAAGGTCAATTTTACTGAAAGAAGAATTTTTAAGATTTCTTGTTGATAGTGGAACACCAACTATAGGAAGATCGTTACGAGTATCTGTTAGAGATATTCAGGCATATTCATTATGTGAAAAGGATAAATTTGTAATTCTTCAGAATTACAAAGCTAGAGAGATTGATATAATGACAATGAGAAGAAATAGGGAAATGTTCGTATGATTCGTTGTTATAATTATTGTAGATAGTTGTCATACTGGGTATTATTTTCTTATTATGTATACGTTCATCAGGGGATATATCTTTCTGAACTTTGGCATCTATTTGTTCTGGTATATGCTATTCTGCAGGATAGTCTGAGTATACGTGCTTGTGTACTTTATTAATGTCGGTTAATATGAAGAAAGCACGTATGGGGAAGATCTGTAGGAGAGTAGTATCTCGTTTTAGCTTATGCAGCAGCAGTTTACAGCTTTTTGAAGCACAATAAAATCGCATAG
>NZ_QRVW01000046.1:0-12156 GCF_003458855.1 Mitsuokella sp. AF21-1AC | reverse complement strand
ATCAGTATTCCAAGTGACTACCGTTGCGGCCATTCCTCTCCAGACTGAAGTGAGAAGATTCCTGGCCGCATTTTAATTGAACCAACAGGCACATCCCCGCGTGATATTTTGTATATCTGACGGCATTCCCGCTCCGTTTATTCGTTTATCCGTCGGATATTTTCACGAATAAAGTGAATAATACTTCTTTTTTTAATCATATATACTTTACGACAGGAGTATAGTATACTGATTTTGTAAGGTTTGCAGTTGTAATATTGTAAACGTGCAGCATGTATGGAAAACAGACAGGAAAAGGGCAGACTACGGAAGGAAGGGGTTATTTTGTCCGATATGAAACAGTATGTGGCCGATGTCCTCGCGAGCATCGAGCAGAAAGATCCGGAGCAGAAGCTGTTCCACGATACGGTGTCCGAGGTATTCTCGAGCATCGTGCCGGTACTCGAGAATCATCCGGAGTACCGCGAACAGAAGATCCTCGAGCGCATGGTGGAGCCGGAGCGCACGATTTCGTTCCGCGTTCCCTGGCAGGATGATCAGGGACGCATCCAGATCAACCGCGGCTACCGCGTACAGATGTCAAGTGCCATAGGACCATACAAGGGCGGCCTGCGCTTCCATCCGAGCGTCACGCTCGATGTGCTGAAGTTCCTGGCATTCGAGCAGGTCTACAAGAACGCCCTGACGGGGCTGCCCATCGGCGGCGCCAAGGGCGGCTCGGATTTTGATCCGCATGGGCGCAGCGACAACGAAGTCATGCACTTCTGCCAGAGCTTCATGACGGAGCTCTACCGTCATATCGGCCCCGATGTCGATGTGCCGGCCGGCGATATCGGCGTGGGCGGCCGCGAGATCGGTTATCTGTATGGCCAGTACAAGCGCATCCGCGACCGCTACGACGCCGGCGTGCTCACGGGCAAGCGTGTCGATTACTGGGGTTCGCTTGCCCGCACGGAAGCGACGGGCTACGGCCTCCTGTACTTCGTCAAGAACATGCTCGATGCCAAGGGCATCAGCCTCAAGGACAAGGTGCTCGTCGTCTCGGGCTCCGGCAATGTGGCGACGTACGCCATCGAGAAGGCACAGGAGTACGGCGCGAAAGTCGTGACGTGCTCGGATTCCAACGGCTACGTCTACGATCCCGACGGCATCGACCTTGCGGCCGTCAAGGAAATCAAGCAGGTGCGCCGCGGCCGCATCAGGGAGTATGTCGATACGCATCCCAAGGCTGCGTATCACGAGGGCTGCCGCGGCGTCTGGACGGTGCCGTGCGATGTGGCGCTGCCGTGTGCGACGCAGGGCGAGATCAATCTCGAGAGCGCGAAGGCACTCGTCGCCAATGGCGTGACGGCCGTCGGCGAAGGCGCGAACATGCCGTCGACGCTCGATGCCATCGCGTATTTCCAGCAGCACAAAGTGCTCTTCGCTCCGGCCAAGGCGGCCAATGCGGGCGGTGTGGCCGTTTCAGCGCTGGAGATGGCGCAGAATTCCGAGCGCCTGCAGTGGACATTTGAGGAGGTCGATGGCCGCCTCAAGGCGATCATGAAGAATATTTATGAGAATGCCCGCCGCAATGCTGAACAGTATGCAGACCCCGACGACCTCGTCGCCGGTGCCAATATAACGGCCTTCCTGCGCGTGGCCGAGGTCATGCTGGCTCAGGGCCTCGTCTGAGCCGAATAGAATCATTTTCTCACCTCTTTTACCGGTCATCCTCAGGTGGCCGGTATTTTTTTATCCTACTGTATAGGGAAAAGATTATGCTATTTATAAAAATATTTGTATTCGACTTATACTAAGTGCCGGACTATAATAAAATCAACAAGCGGGAAGCGGAAATCTTCCGCAGGACCGTACGATTCATGATGATTGAGAGCCAATCAGGATAGGAGAGGATGAGCATATGTTACGAGAAGATGCTGTCACGCATATGACCGATGTCATGGCGAAGTTCCTGGCCTTTACGGGCAAGCGACTGCCGGATGATGTGCGCGCGAAGATTGCCGAACTGGCCGCACAGGAGGAAGAGCCGCTCGCGAAGGCCATTTATCAGACGATGGAGAAGAATCAGGAGCTGGCGATGAAGCTCAATCGTCCGAGCTGTCAGGACACGGGCGCCATCCAGTTCTTCATCAACTGCGGCTCGGCGTTCCCGTATATGGCACAGCTGCCCGCACTGCTGCGCGAGGCCGTCGTGCAGGCGACGAAGGATGCGCCGCTGCGCCACAACGCCGTCGAGACGTTTGACGAGTACAACACGGGCAGGAACGTGGCCAAGGGCATTCCGTCCCTGTTCTGGGATATCGTGCCGGGGCGCGACGACTGCGAGATCTACACGTACATGGCGGGCGGCGGCTGCTCGCTGCCGGGCCATGCCAAGGTCCTGATGCCCGGTGAGGGCTATGAGGGCGTCACGAAATTCGTGCTCGATGTGATGACGAGCTACGGCCTCAATGCCTGCCCGCCGCTGCTCGTCGGCGTCGGCATCGGCACCTCGGTCGAGGTTGCGGCGCTGCAGTCGAAGAAGGCCCTCATGCGCCGCATCGGCTCGCACAATGAGAACCCGAAAGCGGCGAAGATGGAACAGCTCCTCGAGGACGGCATCAATGCCATCGGCCTTGGCCCGCAGGGCCTGCGCGGCAAGAATTCTGTGCTCGGCGTCAACATCGAGAACAGCGCACGCCATCCGTCGGTCATCGGCGTCGCGGTCAATGTGGGCTGCTGGTCGCATCGCCGCGGTCACATCGTTTTCGACAAGGAGCTCAATTACAGAATCGATTCGCATTCGGAGGTGGATTTCTGATGGCCAAGAAAGTACTCACGACGCCAATCAGCGCAGAAGATCTTGAGGATATCAACGTCGGGGATGTCATTTACCTGACGGGCGAGCTCACGACCTGCCGCGATGTGGCACACCGCCGCGTCATCGAGGAGGGACGCAAGCTGCCCGTTGATGTCAGGAACGGTGCCATCCTGCACGCCGGCCCCATCATCCGCCCGCTTGGCGGGGACTCGTATGAGATGGTGACGGTGGGCCCGACGACCTCGATGCGCATGGAAAAATTCGAGGAAGCCTTCATCAAGGAGACGGGTGTACGCCTGATCATCGGCAAGGGCGGCATGGGCGACGGCACGATGCGCGGCTGCCGCGATCACAAGGCCCTGCACTGCGTGTTTCCGGCAGGCTGTGCCGTCGTGGCGGCCACCTGCGTCGAGAAGATCCTCTCGGCCAACTGGAAGGACCTCGGCATGCCGGAAACGCTCTGGACTTGCAAGGTCAAGGAGTTCGGTCCGCTCATCGTCTCCATCGACACGCACGGCCGCAACTTGTTCGAGGAGAACAAGGCCATCTTCAACGAGCGCAGGGACAAGGTCTACGAGGCGATCGCCAGCCAGGTGGGCTTCATCAAATAACATCAGCTGACATCAGCAGGACGTAAAAAAAGCCGCCGCGGTTTTGCCGCGACGGCTTTTGCATTTGACTGTGCTGTTTGGATGAAGCTTACCAGTAACCGAGGAACGCCCACCAGACGCCGCCGATACCGAGCCAGACGACGATGTGGATCAGAGAGATGGCGAAGCCGATCATCCACCAGGTCTTCTGCGGGACGTAGCCGGCACCGAAGTAGACAGGAGCCGGGCCTGTGCCGAAGTGCGTCAGGCAGCCGCAGATGTTCGATGCCATGGCGACGACGAACGCGGAGACGAACGGGGGAGCGCCGGCTGCCGCACCGAGCGTGATGAGGGCGGCATACATGCTCGTGACGTGAGCACTCATGCTGGCGAAGAAGTAGTGGCTGTAGAGGTAGATGATGAAGGAAAGCGCAACGGCTGCGATCATGCCGACACCGACCATCTGGTTCTCGAGGATCTTGGCGAACCAGGGGATGAACCCGAGGCGGTTGAGGTAATCACTCATGACAATGACGCCACCAACCCATACGAGGGTGTTCCATGCGTTCTTCTCGCCCGTGACGTCGCTCCATTTGATGACGCGGCAGACGAGCAGGATGCAGAGGCCGACGAAGGCTATGAGCGTCGCGTTGAGATGCGTGATGCTGGCCGTAGCCCAGAGGACGAGCAGCAGGACGAAAACGCCGGCGAGGACTTTCTCGCTGCGGGACATCGGGCCCATCTTTTCAAGCTCTGCATCGGCGAGTTGCTTGGCTTCCGGCGTATGCTTGATTTCCGGCGGGTAAACCTTGTAGATGAAGTAGGGGATGATAAGGAAGCAAACGATACCAGGAACGGATGCGGCTACGAACCAGTCGATCCAGGTAATCTCGATGCCGAGGATGCGGTTGGCCAGTTCGACGGCAATCGGGTTGCCGACCATAGCCGTGAGGAACATGGCGGAAATGACGAGGTCGAGCTGGAAGACGCTGACCGTAAGGAATGCGCCGATCTTGCGCGGGCTCTTTTCAGGATCCGAGCCAAATGCATCGGCAAGGCTCTGGACAATCGGGAAGATCAGGCCGCCGGCACGTGCGGAGTTCGACGGGATGGCCGGTGCGATGATCATTTCCGAGAAGCTTATCGAGTAAGCCAGCTTCAGGCTGCTGTCGCCGAAGGCGCGCATGGCGATGTAGGCGATGCGGCGGCCAAGGCCCGTGATGATGAAGGCGCGGGCCAGCAGGAAGGCCGAGACGATCAGCCATACGGTGTTGCCGCTGAAGGCGGAAAGAACCTGCTTGAAGGTCATGGCTCCCGACAGGGCGCAGGCCACGAGGGCGATGAGGGCGACGGTGCCAAGCTCGATTGGCTGGAGGATGAAACCGACGACGGTGCCGAGGAAGATAGAGAACAGATACCAGGCGTTGAGTGTCAGCCCCTCGGGGACCGGGATAATCCAGCCCATGGCTGCCACGAGGATGGTGACGAGTGCTCTCCACCAGAGTCCTTGTTTGGGTGATGTAGACATTCCTTTTTCCACTCCCTTAAATATGAAACATGATAGGATTTATGTAATTTATTTCTACCATAATCGGAATGCTTTGTAAAAGTCAGATTTTTCGTACCATATCATTCCCTGATGGAATGGAAACGTGTTATTATACAGATGTTATCGTTGAAGGTATTCCAAAAGCATCTCGTTTATGCGATTGGTCAAATCCTCTACGGAATGACGGCGGCTGCGGGCGCATACCTGGGCCTGCTCGCCGCAGAGCAGGCAGCGGCGCGGCACGGCACGGGAAAGCTTGTTCCCCGACTCGTCGAGCACGTCGATGTCGAAGAGGCGTCCGAGCGGATGCGTTTCCTCGAGCTTTGTGGCGGCAGCCTTGATGGCATTGGCATCCCCGTCGACGGCGAGGATGGCTTCGTCGCCGGTCGACGCGTGGTGCTCGAGCTTCTGGACTACAGGAAACTCCAGTTTGTTCAGGCATGCTTCGATGGATGAAAGGCCGTCGTCAAAGAGCCGGCGCAGGTCATCATTCGTCTTGACGGGGCCGGGGATGTTGAGGCCGAAGGAGATGAGCGCGCAGCCGGGATGCGCGTGACGGCAGGCCTCCTGGGCAGCAGCGCGTGCCTCGCGGGCCATGAGCATCGCGGGCAGTTCGACATGTGTTCCGTTGAGCATGGATAAGACTCCTTTCTCGTGATTCGCTACACGTTAATGGTGGCGTACGTCCGGCGTGGCGGCGATGCGGCGGCGCACGCCGGCGGCATCCCCGCTCTTGAGCCAGTCATACGTGGCGGGGGGTACAAGTGTCTGGAGGTGCTCCCATTCGCCGTCTTTTATGCACTGGCGCACATCGGAGGCGCTGACGGCACGTCCGTTCACGGCCAGGCGCGGCACGACGCAGCACTCGATGCCGAGCGCCGGCAGCTTTTCGCGCATGACCTGATTGTAACGATCCGTGACCTGGCTGAAGGGTTCCTCGCCGACGTAGCGGCGGCGGATGCCGAGCGCCGCGGCGATTTTGCCGAACAGCGTGAGGTCGAGTTCGGCATGGCCGATGCTCGCAGTGTCGTCGTCGGGCAGGAAGTAGCTCGGGAAGGTGGCGTTGCTGATGATGTAAGGGCCGCTTGCGTGCAGGCAGACGTTCGGGAATTCCGCGATGCCGGCCGTGACGAGCTTCCGGCGGACGGCGAAGGGGAAGAGACTGGCGTCCTCGCTGACGAGGAAGAGATGGACGAGATCATTTTCGCGGCTGGCCCGCTCGATGAGGCTGCGGTGCCCGAGCGTGAAGGGGTTGGCGTTCATGACGATGGCGGCTGTCCGGCTGCTGCCGTCGAGCGTTTGTTTCCTGTTTTTAAGGAAAGCTGCCGTTTCGTCCTGGAAGCGCTGCAGGCAGCGGGAAAAGCCCTGCGGCTGGTTCTCCATGAAGACGAGGCGTCCTTCGACGCGCGCGATCTCGTAGAAGCCGAGGTCGTGGAAGAAGCGGGCGGAAGCCGGCTTCGTGTAGAGGAAGACCTCGAGGTTGCCGCGCAGGAGCTGCTGTTCCATGAGATGGCTGACGATGGTGTTCAAGAGCCCTTCGCCGCGGTGGCGGTGGTCGACGGCGAAGCAGCGCAGGGTGTTGTGGAACATGCTGCCCGTCGCGATGATGTGGTAGTCGTCGTCGCGGATGGCACTGATGTAGTCGAGGTTGCGGTCGAGGCGGATGCCTTCCTGCTCGAGCAGGGCGGAGACTTCCTTAATGGCGCGCGTATCGCTGGGGAAAATCTTGGTTACTTCACTCATATCAGGTGTCCTCCCGTTTCTCTTGTCTCAGTTTGTTGTGCTCGCGGATGAGCTGGATGAAGACGCGGACCTGCGGCAGCTCCAGCGCCTGCTTCGTGTACATGATGAAGGTGGAGCGCGTCAGGGGCTCGCCGTTCGCGAAGTAGAGCGGGCGGACGCAACCGTGGAAATTGCCGAGGCAGATCTCCGGCACGATGCCCCAGCCGAGGCCGCGCTCCACCATGGCCATGCAGGTAGCCGTGCTGTTGACGGAGATGCGGTTGGGCGATGACTGCAGATGATTCTCACGCATCCACTGGGCCAGCATGCGCTCCATGTCGTCGTCGGCCGGGCGGGAGACCTGCGGCAGGCCCGAGAGCGGCGTGTCCTTGTCCTGCAGGCTCGTGATGGCGCAGATATGCTCGCGCGCGAGCAGGATGCGCTCGCCGCGCCATTCGCTGTACTCGCCGCGCAGGATGCCGACGTTGATTTGATTGGCCAAAAGCATCGAGTAGACGTGCTGGCTGTTGGCTGTTGTGATCTGCGTGGTGACGGCCGGATAGCGCTCGTTGTAGTCGGCGAGCTCGTCCGGCAGCCGGTACATGGCGTAGTTGATGGAGATGCCGGCGCGCAGGGTGCCGGCGATGCGCCCGGTCTGGAGGCTGAGCTCCTGCTTCATGGTGTCGAGCTCCTGCAGGACGTTTCGGACATGCTGCAGGACGATCTCGCCGGCCGGCGTAAACTGGACGCCCTGTCGGGAGCGCAGCATCAGCGTCAGGCCGAGCTCCTTTTCCATCTGGCGGATGCGCTTCGAGACGGAGGACTGCGTGATGTATAATTCGTCGGCGGCATGCGTGATGTTGCGCGTGCGGCTCAGGACCTGCAAGAGGTGGAAATCCTGTTCATCCAAATCAATCATTCCTTTCTGACGATCTGACGATACATTTCTGGTTTTGCCGCATGATCCTACTATAAATTATGATAGGGATAACGTCCATAGCCTGTGATTATGCAGTAAGATTTTATCGGCATCCTCGGGAATATCATTCTCTATCGTTATGGTATAAAAGAATGGAGAAGTTGTAAATAGCCTTTCTTTTCTACTTTATCATGCATATATGGAATGGATAAGTATAAAAAAGAGACATTTTACAAAGGAATGGTTTCGCGTTTTAATAAAAGAGTAATCAGACAATACTTAGGTGTTTTGCAAAGGAGCGATATTATGGAAATCCAGAAGGCTGCAATCGCTGGCACGCTGGAATCCAGTGATGCTCAGGTAACGGTTATGCCTGGCACCAATGGGATCGAGCTCACGCTGGAATCCAGCGTCATGAACCAGTATGGCCGTCAGATCAAGGCAACGGTCCTGTCCGTCCTGGAAGGTCTTGGCGTCAAGAATGCACGCGTCAAAGTCGTGGATAAGGGTGCCCTTGACTGCACGCTCAAAGCACGTGTAGAATGCGCGGTATTCCGCAGCAACGATATGTCCGCCAAGAATATTCCGTGGGGAGGTGTCATCAAATGATTCCACGTCCAAGACCTGAGCGCTTCCGCCTGCGCCGTACGATGATGTTCATGAATGCCCAGAAGCCGGGCCTCATCAAAGATGCCTACATCTATGGCGTCGATACGATCATGCTCGACCTTGAGGATGCCGTAGCCGAGAACCAGAAGGATTCCGCCCGCTTCTCGCTCTATCATGCCCTGAAGACCATTGATTACGGTGACACGGAAGTCATCGTCCGCATCAACGGCCTCGATACGCCGCACTGGGAAGAGGATATCCGCGTCTGCGTCGCCGGCGGCGCTGACGGCGTGCGCATCCCGACGTGCGAGAGCGCCGAGGATGTCAAGAAGGTAGAGGAGCACGTGCTCGCAGCCGAGAAGGAATTCGGCGTCGAGGAAGGCCGCACGCTCATTATGGCCGCACTCGAGAGCCCGAAGGGCGTGCTCAATGCCTATGAGATCGCTTCTGCTTCGGACCGCCTGTTCGGCATTGCCCTTTCGGCCGGTGATTTCCATCGCAGCATGCACACGCATTACGTACCAGGCGGCATCGAACTCAACACGGCGCGCAACCTCATCGTCATGTCGGCCCGCGCCGCAGGCGTCCAGTGCTTCGATACGGTCTTCACGAACCTCGATGATGAAGAAGGGTTCGAGAATGAAGTCCGCATGATACACGACATGGGCTTTGACGGCAAGAGCCTCATCAACCCGCGCCAGATTGCCTTTGTTCATCAGACGCTCGCTCCGACGCCGAAGGAAATCGCCACGGCTGAGACGTACGTACGCACGTATGAGGAGCAGTCGAAGCTTGGCGTCGGCGTTTACACGGTCAACGGCAAGATGGTCGATATCGCCTTCATCAAGGATGCCAGCCGCGTCATCGCACTCGCGAAGGCTTGCGGTGTCTATCACGGCGATTTATAAGGAGGAGCAGAAATGATCAACGCAGTAGGAAGAGATATTCCTGATGAGCTCCTGAAGGACGGCAAAGAAGTCTACCAGGGCAAATATCATATGGACGGCAAGCCGTTTAAGAAAGCCGGCCCCGTGACGATCCGCCACGAGAAGCCGCAGGAGAGCAAGGTCGTGGCTTCCATCCGTGAAGCCTGCGAGAAATGCGGCGCCCATGACGGCATGACGGTTTCGTTCCACCATGCCTTCCGCAACGGCGACTATGTGACGAGCATGGTCATGAAAGTCCTCATCGAGGACATGGGCCTCAAGGACCTGACGGTTGCCACGACGTCGCTCGGCAGCGCACAGGATCTTTTGGCTGACTACATCGAGCAGGGCAAGATCATCGGCATCCAGTCCTCAGGCGTTCGCGGCCGCATCGGTGAAGTCATTTCGGCCGGCAAGCTCAAGACGCCGGCCATCATCCGCAGCCACGGCGGTCGTCCGCGCGCCATCGAGACGGGTGAGCTCCACATCGACATTTCCTTCATCGCCGCTTCCACGTCGGATGATTACGGCAATGCCAAGGGCACGGGCGGCAAGCACAACTGCGGTGCCATGGGCTATGCTGTGGCAGACTCCCATTATGCCGACCATGTTGTCGTCGTGACGGATACGCTCGTTCCGTTCCCGAACATGCCGTCGCCGATCAGCTCCATCGATGTCGATGCTGTCGTCGTCGTCGACGCCATCGGCGATCCGACGAAGATCGGCACGAAGGAAGCGCGCATCACCCAGGATCCGCGCAACCTCATGATGGCTGAGAACTGTGCCAAGGTCATCGCTTCGACGCCGTACTTCAAGGACGGGTTCTCCTTCCAGACGGGCGTCGGCGGCCCGTCGCTCGCCGTCAACCGCTTCCTCGAGGAGTACATGGTTGAGCAGAACATCAAGATGGGCTTCGCGCTCGGCGGCATGGGCGGCAACATCTGCGACCTCATGGACAAGGGTCTTGTCGGCAAGCTGCTCGATACGCAGGATTTCGACATGAAGGCCATCAAGCATCTCGAAGAGCATCCAGACAAGCATCTCGAGATTTCGACGAGCGAATACGCCAGCGCGGCCAACAAGGGCGCCTACGTCAACAAGCTCGACTTCGTCGTGCTCGCTGCTCTTGAAATCGATACGGACTTCAACGTCAACGTCCTGACGGGCTCGGACGGCGTGCTGCGCGGTGCGCCAGGCGGACATCCGGATACGGCTGAAGGCAGCAAGTGCTGCATCATCGTCACGCCGCTCGTCCGCGGCCGCATGGCTACGGTCTGCAAGAAGGTCGTCACGGTCACGACGCCGGGCGACTGCGTCGATGTCCTCGTCACGGATTACGGCATTGCCGTCAACCCGCGCCGCCAGGATCTCATCGAGTGCCTCGACAAAGCAGGCATTGAGCATACGACGATCGAAGCCCTGCAGGAGAAGGCGTACAGCCTTGTCGGCACGCCGGACGATCTCGAGTGGGAAGACAAGGTCATCGCTGTCCTCGAGGCACGCGACGGCACGATCCTCGATGTCATCCGCAAGATCAAGCCGCTGCAGCTTTGAGCGTTGAGGAAAAACGATACATTCTAACCTTCAGGGGGCGGTCTGCCGGCATGTGCCGGCGGCCGCTTTCCTTGCATAAGGGTGCAGGCGGCCGGCGGATATGGTATGCTTGAGAGGCAGACACAGGTAAAGCGCATATTGTCATCGGCTGTCAGGAGGAGCAGAGGATATGGTTCAGGAAGGGAAGGTTGAAGATATGCAGATTTCCGCAATCGGTGATCTGGCTCATGAAGCCATGCTGTGTGAGGTTTCGGCGACGCCGAAGCCGGGACTGGTGGACCGCGCGACGAATGGCGCCCACCGTGATATGGATTTCTTTACGTTCCTTTCGTCGGCCACGGCACTGCGCCGCAGCTTCGATGAATTCGCGCGCATCGGCGCCGACCATGCGGCGGAAGCCGCCGCCTCGCTGCTGCCGTATCTGCAGGCCGCCGGCATCGTGGCGGAGCGGCGCATGTTTGCGGCAACAAACGGCATCAACACCCACAAGGGCATGATTTTTAGCCTCGGCCTGCTTGCAGGAGCGGCCGGCTGGGCCATGAAGCGCGGCGAAGCGCTGACGACGGACCATCTCTGCATACTCGTGGCCGAGATGTGTGAGGGCCTGACGGCTGCGGCCTACGCGCATGTGGAGGAAAAGCCCGCAGAGGAGCGCACGAAGGGCGAGGCCATGTTCCTGCGCTACGGCGTGACGGGGGTACGAGGCGAGGCGGAAAGTGGCTTTGCCACGGTCCGGCTCTTCGCCATGCCAGTCTACCGCCGCCGCCGCGAGGAGGGCTTTTGCGTGAATGACGCGCTCTGTGATACGCTGCTCGCGCTCATCGGCAGCAATATGGACACAAATATCCTCGGCCGTCACGATATGGCGGCGCTGCGCTACGCCCAGCAGGCCGCGCGCAACGTCGCGATGCTCGACGGGATGCACACGGAAGCGGGCTGCCGAGCCATCCGCGCGCTCGACGAGGATTTCACAAAGCGCTGGATCAGCCCCGGCGGCAGCGCCGACCTCCTGGCCGTGACGCACTTTCTCTACGAACTCGAGCGCCGTTTCGAGCAGGGCCGCCTCCACCAGGCAGAGCCCGTCACGGCAAACGGCTTTGCGTAATGGCTGTTGACCTCATCCACCGCTGTGCGGGGAAGGCTTTGTTCCGAGATGTAGGCTCAGCGTTGCTGGCATGGAGGGAACGAGGGAGCATAAGTGGAGCGTTGGCGCCTGGCGTTAAGAAGGGATTTTTTCCTCTCTAGCTTCCTGACGAATGTGCGTCGTTCAAGCAGCGCGCGTTTCGTACATTCGTCGGGGTTCATTAAAAAGGAAAAAATCCCTTTAGCCAGCCGACTTCGCGCAATGTTGCTCCCTCATTCCCGCCTTTTCGCATTTAGCTGTGTGCTGAAGCCGGAAGGCATCCTGTGCTTCGCGACCGTGCGCGGAGAAGGCAAAAAAATGGGGCTGTGACAAAATGTAAAATCATTTTGTCCACAGCCTC
>NZ_QRVW01000045.1:7554-12235 GCF_003458855.1 Mitsuokella sp. AF21-1AC | reverse complement strand
GGAGCATTCAAGAGATTAATGAAGATTATATAGGGAGAGATGATACTCATGAATACTGCCTATTATCCGGGCCCGTTTGGGCTCTTCCGCATCGTGGAGGAGGATGCGGCCATCATTGCCATCGACGTCGTGAAGGAAGATGCGGCCGAGGCCGGCGGCGAGCGCACGGAGCTGACGGACCAGGCCGCGCGGGAGCTTGCGGAATACCTGGCCGGCAAGCGCCGGGCCTTTACCGTGCCGTACCGCTTCAAGGGGACGCCGTTTCGTCTGCGCGTCTGGCAGGAACTCGTGAAGGTGCCATACGGCCGTACGACGACGTATAAGCAGCTCGCCGAGGCCATCGGGAAGCCAAAGGCATACCATGCCGTCGGCGGCGCCGTCGGAGCCAATCCGCTCAGCATCATCGTGCCGTGCCATCGCGTCATCGGCAGCGACGGCAGCCTCACGGGCTACGCCTGGGGCCTGCCGATGAAAGAAGCCCTGCTGAAACTCGAGCAGGGCAGGTAAGACATAAAATACCGGGGCTTGGCCAGCCGATATCACTCAGCGGTGCGGCAGAGCCTTCTGGAGCAGCCCGGCTGCGACGACGGCGACAGCCGTGTTGAGCAGCCCTTCGGCGATGAGACCCGGCGCGGAGGCAAGTCCTGCTGCGAGGCTGTCGTAAAGCAGCGCGCCGAAAAGCGTATAGGCCACAGCCATCCAGAGGGAGCCTGCGAGAAAGCCAACCGTCATGCGGGGCAGCGAAGCCACTTCCTCACGGTCAGGCCGGATGAAGCGCCAGGCGATGTCGGCCATGAAGAATTTGATGACGAGCGTCGGCACGATCCAGAGCGGGAAGCCGCCGAGCAGGTCGGAGAGCGCCGAGCCGAAGCAGGCGGCAAACAGCATCTCTCTGCGTCCGATGAACAGGACCATGAGGAAGATCGCGGCGTCACCGAGATGCGCGTAGCCAAGCGGGATGGGGATGCGCGGCACGAACGTGGCGAGAAAGACGACCGCTGTCATGGCCGCCGCGAGGCAGAGCTGCCGGGTCGTCCAGGACGATTTTGATGCATACGATGTCATGATGATTCCTTCTTTCTTTGTCAAGTGTGTTGACAATAATAGGACTTGTGTCCATCTGAAAGATAGTATATACTGAAGTTGACCTTATAGAAATACTCAAAATGTGATAAATAACTAGTATCAGATTGGAGCCGTCATGCTGACCTATTCATTTGAACACCTGGAGGGCGAATCCCTCTATGAGCACCTTTACCGCTGCATCCGCGGCGACATCCTCGCGGGTCGTCTGCGGGCGGGAGAGAAGCTGCCGTCGAAGCGCAGCCTCGCGCGCCAGCTCGGCATCAGCGTGATCACCGTAGAAGGGGCATATGGTCAGTTGGTGGCCGAAGGATATTGTCAGTCCGTCCCGAAAAAAGGCTTTTTCGTGGCCAGGGTCATGGGCGTGCCGCAGGAGAGTCTGCGAAAGGCAGAGCCTGCCGCTGAGCGGGAAGCGCCGCGACCGAGATACCTCGCGGACTTCACGGCCAACAGCCTGCCGCCTGCGGACTTCCCGTTCAAGACCTGGACGCGCCTGCTGCGGCAGGTCATCGCCGGGCAGCCGGAAGCCCTGCTCGAGCGTTCGCCCGGCATGGGCATCCTGAGCCTCCGGGCGACCATCGCCGGTCATCTGCGCAGCTTCCGCGGCCTTGACGTGACGCCCGGTCAGATAGTCATCGGCGCCGGCACCGAATACCTCTACGGCCTGCTCGTGCAGCTTTTTGGACGCGGGAAATGTTTCGGCGTCGAGAATCCCGGCTACGACAAGATCCGCAAGGTCTACCATCGCCACGGCGTCGACTGTGTGCCCGTCGATATGGAGGAAGAAGGAATCTCGCTGCCGGATCTGCAGGCAAAGGCCGTCGATGTGCTCCACATCAGCCCGTCACATCACTTTCCGACGGGCTGCATCACGCCCATCAGCCGCCGTTACGAGCTCCTGGGCTGGGCCAGCGCCGCGCCCGGACGCTATATCATCGAGGACGATTACGACAGCGAATTCCGCCTGACGGGACGCCCCATACCGACCATGATGGGCATCGATGTCAGCGGCCGCGTCATCTACATGAACACCTTTTCCAAGACGCTGACGCCGACTATCCGCATCAGCTACATGGTACTGCCGGAACGCCTTGTCCGGGACTTTGAGGAAAAGCTTGGCTTCTACAGCTGCACCGTCTCGAACTTCGAGCAGTACACGCTCGCGCGCTTCATCCAAGACGGCTACTTCGAGAAGCACATCAACCGCATGCGCAACAGCTACCGCAAGCGCCGCGAAGCCCTGCTCAAAGCCATGAAAGCGGGCGGCCTGCTCACGCGCGCCGACATCCTCGAACGCGGCTCCGGCCTGCATTTCCTGCTGCGCTTCCACACGAAAAAGAGCGACGAGCAGCTCGAACAGGACTTTGCCGCACACGGCATTCGCATGCGGCCGCTGCGCGACTACTATGCGGGTAAGGCTCCCGCTGCCGACCACATCTTCGTGCTCAACTATTCCGGCATGGAAGCCTCCGTGCTGCCGGAAGCCATCGCGCGCATTACGGCCTGCCTCGATGCGTGAGCCGGCGGCATAGATAATCCCTATACGAGCAATAGGCAACGCGTATTTTTCAATACCTTCCATTCGTGATATAATGTCAGAAATGAGTCGTGTTACGTGTTTCGCTGGATGGAGGAAATCACTATGTTAATGGGTCTTACGGTACCGAAACTCTTGCTGATCCTGGGCATCGGCCTCTTGGTCTTCGGCCCGGGCAAATTGCCCCTGGTCGGCAAATCCCTGGGCAAGAGCGTCCGCGAGTTCAAATCGGCTGTCGCCGAGGATGAGAAGCCGGAGCCGAAGCAGCTGGCACAGAGCAAGCAGAAGACGGAAACCGTTGTAAAATAAGAGAATACGAGCCGCACGGGCCCTGTATGTCAAACGCATACAGGGTCTTTTTTTTATGTATGTTACAAGTGGACATATAAAGATACATAAATGTTCTTTATGAAAGGATAATCGCGCTGTGATATTTATTTTTCAAGGATTCGAGAAGCCAGGAAGCCTTATGGGCAGGGGGTCAACGTCCTTTATATGCGTATTTCTTAGAAAAACAAAGAAAAATGGATTAAAGTTAGTTTAAAAGTATATTAATTCCTGTGGATAAGAAAGAACCAATTTTTAGCACTGTTTTTTTTTTTTTTTGATAAATGTTATAATCTTCGCAACGAAAAGAAAACGAAGTTAGTGACACGATTTAGGTTTGGGGATATGAGCAAGCGTCTGGGAAGGAGAGTAGCAAGAGAGGACCATTCGTAATTGCATAAGACCATCGCATTGCTAATGGAAACCTTTTTGCGCTTTGGGTGTGTTTGTAAGGAGCGTACGACATGAACGGGGATTCCAGGTCATTGATTCAGAAGCCAGAAACTGCTGTCTTGTATGGATTCACGACAGCTTCTCTGGCTTCTTTTGGTGTGCTCCTTTCACAGATAATGATGTAAAGGAGATTGCGGGGATATCATGAAACATGCAGGACGGATGAATAAAAAACTGACAATGGCCATTTTACTGGCCCTGACACTGGGTACGAGTCTGCCGGTATATGCGGAGCATATCCAGGATAAGACCCTGACCAAAGGAGACTGGACATTACAGGAAGAACTGAACATGGAAAAGAGCACTGTCACAGCGGATCAAGTTTCCCTGGATGGCAGCAGCCATCCTGTAGCCGATGATCCCGTAATGCTCTACCGTTCTACTTTGGAAGGGAAAAAAGGCATCCAGATTTCCAACCTTACCGTTAAGTCTTCCTTGATTTCAACCGAGGGCGTATATTTACAAAGCTCCACCTTGGCTGCCCCGACTATTTCCATCAGCGGGCTTACTTTCAGTAAAGACAGCCAGGCAAGTTCTTTCCATGGCCTATTCTCGGAACAGGTGGAAGATTATGACAATCACAAAATGGAGCAGAACCATCTGAAAACGGATTGGCTCCATGTGGATGGAGTGACTACCGATACGGCGATTTCGCTGTATGGCGCTTTACTGGGGACTGTTGACCTGTCTCCCTATACAGAGGAGGGTAAGACCAATGTGACCGTTGAGAACGTTGCCAATACAACGGACAGCCCGGATGGGACCCTTGCTTTTGGGCTGGGGAACCTCCTGAGTCTGACGAACTATGACAATCCTGAACAGAGCAAAGATCTCCCCTTTGTGGTCACCGGGAAAACCCAGATCCGGAACATTTCTTCCGCCAAAGGGTCAGCTGTGGGGACTGTCCTGTATGGAGTTTCTGGATTTGACATGGATGACAGCCACACGGATTTCCATGATCTGGAAATTTCGGATATCCATGGCGGGGATTTGTCCGTAGGTCTCTATGGCGGCGTGGGTGTGGTCAATGTGGAGAATGCGGATATCAACATGACAGGGAAAGAAAATGCGTATGCCGGGTTGTATACCGCCTCTGTCCCGGATTACCAGGCTGCAAATCTCAAGCAGTTCGCCATTGCAGGACCCATGTTGGGAAAGATTAATTTCAATAATCCCGATGGGAATTATACCATCAATGGCAATGTGATCGCAGACGCAGGGAATCAGCTGCGTATTGATGAAGCATACTATCAATATTATAAAAGTCAATTGGATGATCCT